>DCIZ01000066.1:0-9685 GCA_002317305.1 Campylobacter sp. UBA1713 | reverse complement strand
CTAGTTTTTAGAGATGCCCTTAAATGGTTTTTTAGAGGCACCCTAGAGTATTCTCCTCGTTTTAAAACAAAAAAAAGAGCACAAAAACACTTCTCGAAATTGAACCAAACTGGTTTTTAGCGACGCCCATAAGTAAATTTGACCTTTGAGTTACGCAAGTCCTCAAACTTTACGCTTAGACATATGGCTTTCATCTGCTCCACCGCCTCACTCTTTTTCTCCGCCACTTGCGCCCTCACCTCTGCTGAAACCTCACGCTCATTTTTGCGTTCAAAGTCGTCAAACTGCTCCCAAAACTCAACCGAGCGTGTAAATTCAGCAAAAATTTCGCCACTTTCAGCCACCACATTTGCCCGTGCCACATCGCCCTCTAGTCGCCCAAACGAACTCTCTATGTAGCCAAAAACCGACCGAAATTCGACAAAAGCAATGCCCAGCTCCTCGACCAAACTTTCACGAAGTCGCAAACAAAACCTCTCACCGCCCAAATTTACCGCAAATTCGCTCACGCCTGTTTCGCCACTTTTGCCGCCACGCGAATTTAAACCGCCAAATTCATCAGCACCGCCCACGCCACCACGCACACTGCCACGCACGCCACCGCTCCTGCCATACCCCGCACTCCCGCGAAACTCTTCGCCCGAGCCACGCGAGCCGCCAGAACCAAAACCACCGCCACGCGAGCGAGAACCAAAATTTGAGTCGCCAGAATCATCACGAGCACTACCAAAACCGCCTGACCTGCCATACCCCGCACTTCCGCGAAACTCTTCGCCCGAGCCACGAACACCGCCAAAGTCGCCCGAGCCACGCGAACCACGCAAATTTTCACGCTCCTTTGCTAGTCGCTCCTCACGTGCCTCTTTTGCCGTCTTTACGCCATCGTCCTCTTTCATAACCGCAAAATATACAAAAGCAACAAGCACAAAAACCACGACCGCAATCCCGCCACTCACCAACATCGCACCAACTCCTACAACCAAAACAGGCAAGCACCCAAACCGCCTCACAAGCACCCGCAAAAACCGCACCGCATACGAAAAAAGCGCCACCACCAGCACCAACACCACCACCAAAATCGCCACAAAAAACCCACTCATCTCATAACTCTTTTAACATCTGTGCCACACTCTCACTACTTCCGTGTGCCAAATATTTACGCAACGCCTCGCATCCAGCGGCAAATTTGCCTCTGTCGCAACGCTCAAATTCGCCTAGCAAATTTGCCGCACTCACCTCGTCGCCTATAAACTCGCGGTGTAGCTCCTCGCCTCCCGTAAAGTCAAAGATGATGTTTGCAAGCCCCACATGTTTTAGTTTTACAAGAAGTCGCGCAAGAAAAATGTCTAGTTTGTTGGCTTTGTAGCAAAGCAAAAAAGGCGTCCCTATGAGTGCTGCTTCTAGTGTGGCTGTGCCTGAACAAACAAAGGCAAAGTCGCTTTTTAATAGCGCTTCATGCGTCTCATAAACCAGCGTAAAGCCAGCCACATCGCCATAAATTTCACTGCCTTTTAGGTGTGGCGGGACGACCAAAAGGGCGTTTGTTTTTTCTGGAAGTTTTGCCCTAACCTCTCTGTAAACTGGCATGAGTCGTGAAATTTCGCTCTTTCTAGAACCCGGCAAAAAGGCGACCGTTTCGTTTTTGGCTAAATTTAAATTTGCACTCGTTTTTTTCACGCAAATTTCGTCCAGCAAAGGATGTCCCACGTAAGTCGCTCGTGTGTAAAACTGCGCATCAAAAGGCAAGATGGACGCGAGGTTGTCGCAAAAGGCTTCGACTTTTTTTACACGTTTTCTTTTCCATGCCCAAACTTGCGGAAGTATGTAGTAGGTGATTTTGGCTTTGATGTGCGCTTTTTTTAGTGCCTTTGCAAGCGGGAGGTTAAAAGCAGGCGAGTCTACTAGCAAGACGGCATCACAACTTTTGGCTAGATTTACCATCTCTTTTAACGCACGTTTTGCTTTTAAGATGAGTGGCAAAATTTCGACAAAACCCATCGCACTAAACTCGCTACTTTCGTAAAGCGGCGCGCCAAACTCGGCAAATTTTTTGTCAAAAATGCCACAAATTTCTACGCCATTTAGGTGCTTTAAGACCTCGCCAAAATGCAAATTTGCACTCGGCTCTAAACACGATACTAAAATTTTCATCTCGCCTCTTTTTTGTGTTTTTGTGTGTTTGTATGTTTTTTGTGTTGTAAATTTTTTGTAAAAAGCCAACTATGCTCTTTGAAAACGGAAAACAGAAAACAGAAAACAGAATTTGCAAACATGTAGAATCGTCAAACCAACGCCACTCCGCATTCTGTATTTAAAGAGCTAATGCTTTTTTGTAGTCCCTCCGCCGTTTTCTTTTTCGATAAATCTCAAAAGAAAACGGCGACGGGACGGGCGGACGGGGGCTTTCGCCCCTGCATTCGGAAAGCAGAATGCGGAAAACGGAAAACAGAATTTGTAAAAATTTGCTTTTTTGTGAATTTAACGATTCTACCTGTTCAAAAGGCAGGGGATTCTTCGGTCGGCTTTGCCTCCCTCAGAATGACGGCGTTTATTTGTGCTTTTTTGAGAATTGTAAATTTCCGCACTACGCACTCCGCACGCACTCCGCTTTCACTTTTCCGAATCTAGCCCATACGCCTGATGCAACGCCCTAACCGCAAGCTCGCCGTATTTTGCATCTACTATCATAGAGATTTTTATCTCACTTGTAGATATCATCTGAATGTTTATCCCCTCTTTTGCCAAAGTCGAAAACGCCTTGCTCGCCACGCCGCTGTGGCTCTTCATGCCCACGCCAATGACACTTACTTTTACTACATCGTCATTTATCTCGACCTTGCTAGCAGCGCCCTCTACGATGGCACGCGCCGCACTCATCTCGTTTTTTGGCACCGTAAAGCCAAGACTAGTCGTGCCGTCCTCGCGGCTGGTGTTTTGGATGATCATATCTACGTTTATGTCCTTGCCAGCAAGCTTCTCAAATATCTCCGCCGCCACGCCCGGCTTGTCCACAACGCCACGCATCGTAACACGTGCTTGATTCTTATCAAGTGCTATCCCGCTTATCAAAACTGCTTCCATGTTCTCTTCTCCTGTTATCAAAGTTCCTTCGTTTTTGTTAAAACTACTTCGTGTAACCAAATTTACATTTAGCTTTTTTGCCAGCTCCACGCTTCTGTTTTGGAGCACCTTTGCGCCCATGCTAGCAAGCTCAAGCATCTCGTCATAACTCACCTTTTCTAGCTTTCTAGCACGTGGCTCGATTCGTGGGTCTGTCGTGTAGACGCCATCCACATCTGTGTAAATTTCGCACAAATCCGCCCCAAGCGCACCTGCTATAGCTACCGCACTCAGGTCGCTGCCACCACGTCCTAGTGTCGTTACGTGCCCATCTTTGTCCGCTCCCTGAAAGCCTGCTATGACGACCACGTTGCCTTTTTGTAGCTCTTGTGTTAAGCGTTCTGTCTGAATTTCTTCTATTCTAGCCTTTGTCCACACGCTGTCTGTAATGATCCCTGCGCCCTTGCCGCTCAAAGTAACCGCCGCACACCCTTTGCTCTCTAGTGCTATGGCTAAAAGCGAACTGGTGATGCGCTCTCCGCTACTTAACAACATGTCCATCTCTGGCGTTTGCGGCTCCTCTTTTGTAAAAAATTCCGCCCACTCTATGAGCTGATTTGTAACGCCGCTCATTGCAGAAACCACGACCACGACGCTATTTCCCGCCTCTTTGCACTCTATTACACGCTTTGCTACCTCGTCGATGCGCTCTACGCTTCCCATGCTCGTTCCGCCGTATTTTTGAACTACCAACACGTTTTACTCCTAATGTTTTGAAAAATTTTTAAAACTGGCTTAAGAGCACCTCTAAAAATCAGTTAAATGGTTTTTTAGAGATGCCCTTAAATTATACCAAGTTAAATTTACATATAGTTTAAACAGACTCTCCCTCGCCTCTTTTTTGTTTGCGTTTTACAAAAAAGTAGACAAGTGTAACCAACACTACAAAACCCAAAGCGGCGACAGTGATGAGCGGCATCTCTTCTTTTATGAGCTCTTGATTGTCCCCTATTAGGTAGCCCACCGCTAGCAAAACCGCCACCCAAAGCCCGGCACCTAGCGAAGTGTAGAGACAAAATTTAAACATATTCATCTTTGCTAGCCCTGCTGGCAGGCTGATGTACTGACGAATGCCCGGAATCAAACGGCAGTTAAAGGTAGAGATGTCGCCATATTTGTTAAAAAACGCCTCAAATTTTGCCATCTTTTCTGGCGTGATTCGCACGTATTTGCCATATTTTGCCACCAGCGGACGCCCAAAAAAGTAGCAAATGTAGTAGTTACAAAGCGCACCCGCTAGACTTCCTGCCGTGCCTGCCACAAACGCCCACAAAAGCGACATTTTGCCACTAAATGCTAAGTAACCTGCTGGAATCATCACCACTTCACTCGGAAACGGGATAAAAAAGCTACTCTCCACAAACATCAGAAAAAAGACACCAAAGTAGCCCCAACTCTCCACCGTGCTAACCAAAAATTCCACAATCTGCGATAACATAAATTTTCCTTTTTAATACTAAAGGGCATCTCTAAAAACTACTTAAACGAAAGTTAATGGCTCACTTTACAGGAAACATCAGCTAACGCCGAGCGCTTCGCTTGTTTTCTAGCCTGTTTTTTCGCTTTTTTGCCTTAAAACTCGTTACATAGCCTGCTATGCTCCTCGTTTTAAAACAAAAAAATCGCTAAAAACATTTCTCGAAATTGAGCCAAACTAGTTTTTAGAGATGCCCTAAACCTAATCAAAGCTAATTTTTGGTAAAAAAGCTAACGCTTTTTTGTAATCCCTCGCCGTTTTTTCTTTTTCGCTTTTGCTCAAAAGAAAAAACGGCGAGGGACGGGGGACGGGGGCGTTACCCCTGCGACCCCTTTTGCGTGCAAATACCATAAACACAGCCTACATATCATTCTCCACAAATTCACCTTTTGCAAATTTACCTACTCTGCTTTGTTGCTTAACAAAACCGCCAAAAATCTCGTTCTCGGATTTGCCTGAAGTGCTAGCTTAACTGACATCGTCAAAGGCACTGCCAAAAACATACCACCCACACCAAAAATGTAACCCCAAAAAAGCAAGCTCACCACCACTACAAATATAGAAATTTCTAGCCCATCGCCCAAAAATTTCGGCTCTATAAAGTTGCCTATGAGGACATTTAACACCAGGTAAAAAACCGCCACAAAACCCGCCGTCTGAACGTCTTTTGTAACGAGTGCTACAAAGATGGCAGGCACGGCTGCGACTATGGAGCCAAAGGTCGGTATGTAGTTTAACAAAAACGCCGAAGTCCCCCAAAGTGCCGCATAAGGCACGTCCATCACGAGCAAAAAGATGTAGACGATGCCGCCAGTCGCTATGGACGAAATGGTCTTTATGGCTAGGTAGCGTTTTAGTTTTATGACAAATTTTGTCGTTACGTGAAGTGTGTTTGGGCTCGTTTTGGCGAGGTATTTTATCTTGTCGTCAAAGGTCTGTGCCTCGATGAGCATGAACATAACGAGCAAAAACACCATAAACGAATTTGATATAGCCGCGCTGGTCTGCTTCAAAAACGATGTTACAAGTGCGAAAAATTTGTTTGTATCCACGCTGTCAAAAAGTGCGAATTTTAGCTGAAACGTGGTGTATTGAGAGAGCCAAACGTTAAACTCTTTTATGTTTTTTGCATAACGAAGTTGATATTCTGGCAGGTCTTTTGTAAAGCTGGCTATAGCGTCATATACTAGCGCGACAAGCCCCGTGAGAACGCCCACAAAAACCAGCGCAAAGAGCCCAAACGAGACAAATTTGTTGATGCGAATTTTTTCCAGTAGCGTCAAAAGCGGCGAGATGAGAATGGCTAGAAAGATCGCCACTAAAACGAGAACTACGATGGAGCCGATCGCTTTTAACGCTGCAAAGATGATGATGGTGCAAGCAAGCGCTATTAGCCACGCTATGTTTTTCATTTTTTTCCTTTTTTTATAATGCTGTTTTTTTGTGTTTTATAGATAAACGAGTAGAATCTGCAAATTTGCAAAAAAGCAAATTTTGACAAATTCCGTTTTCTGCTTTCTGTTTTCCACATTCCGTTACCGCCGTCATTCGCAAGGGACGTTAGGCGACCGAAGAATCCCCTGAAATTTGAGCGAGTAGAATCTTACAAATTTTTTTCATAAATTTGGCTTTTTCCGCCCTCGCCAGGCAGGGGATTCTTCGGTCGCTACCGCTCCTCAGAATGACGGCTTCGCACCGCTTTTATAGTATTTTAACAAATTTTATTTGTCCCGCCGCCGTTTTTCTTTTCGATAAATCTCAAAGAAAAACGGCGGCGGGNNNNGGGGGCGTTGCCCCTGCGACCCCTTTCGGAGTGCGGAGTGCGGAAAACGGAAAACAAAATTTGCAAACATTTAGAATCGTCAAACCAAACGCCGTCATTCGCAAGGGTTGCGAGGCGACCGAAGAATCAATAGACTTGCAAGTAACAAATTTGTCAAACGTCAAAAAAGCACGAACCAACGCCGTCATTCGCAAGGGACGTTAGGCGACCGAAGAATCCCCTGAAATTTGAGCGAGTAGAATCTTACAAATTTTTTCATAAATTTGGCTTTTTCCGCCCTCGCCAGGCAGGGGATTCTTCGGGCGGGCTAACGCCCACCCTCAGAATGACGGCGTTGTTTGTCTATTCTAGAGAATCGCAGAATCTGTTTTCCGTTTTCCGTTTTCCGTTTTCCGAATCACTTCCCACCAAAAAACCGAAAGAAAAAGCCCGCCAAATTTGTCTGCTTTGTGCGTGAAATGACCAAATCCCCCTCGTTAGAGTCTTTTGTAACCGTGCTACCAGCCGCCACAAGCGTGTGTGAAGCGATGTTTACAGGCGCCACAAACTGCGTATCGCTCCCGACAAAGACATTTTCACCTATGATAGTCTTGTGTTTTTTAACGCCGTCATAGTTACAGGTGATGGTCCCGCAGCCTATGTTTGTCCCGTTGCCTATCTCGCAGTCGCCGAGGTAACTCAAATGTCCAGCTTTTACGCCCGTAAGCTGTGCCTTTTTTAACTCGACAAAGTTGCCTATGTGCGTTTTAGTGATGCTGCTTTGCGGACGAATGTGTGCCATCGGACCCACATCACTCTCCACCACTTCGCTACTCTCCACCACGCTCCATGCACGCACCAGCGAGCGCTCCACACAGCTTTTGCCATGTATGCTCACGCCCTGTTCTAGCTCACACTCGCCCACAAATTCACACTCTGGCGAGATAAAAATGGTAGAAGGCAGATGCATGATGACGCCCGCTTTCATCCACCTCTCTTTGATGCGATTTTGCAAACTCTCTTCAGCTTTTGCCAAAGCAAATTTGTCATTTACGCCCATGAAGTTTTCCTCTTTTACCAGTGCGACTTGGACATTTTTGCCATGCTTTATGGCTAACTCAACAGCATCTGTTAGGTAAAATTCGCCACTTGCGTTTTTGTTCTCTATGAGCGGCAAAAGCTCCTTTAAAAGTGCCGTCTCAAAGCAGTAAGCGCCCGCATTACAAAGCCGCACCGCGCGCTCTGCCTCGCTGGCGTCTTTTTGTTCGACTATCTTTTTCACCTGTCCATTTTGCGTTATTACACGCCCGTAGCCAAAGGGATCGCTCGCCTCAAACGCTGCCACCACAAGGTCCGCCTCAACCGCACAGATGGCGTTTAAGTCCGCTTCGCTCACTAGCGGCGTGTCGCCACAGATGATGAGCGTTTTCTCGCCTTTCAAATTTGACAAAGCTGCTTTTACTGCACCAGCCGTGCCCGGAAAGTGCTCCACGTCTTGTTTGACGATCTCGACCATCTCGCCAAATTCGCCCTTTATGACTTCACAAACCGCCTCAAACTGATGGTTTAGCACCGCTTTTACATCGCTGCTTACCTTTTGTGCTTCGCTTAACACGCCCAAAATCATCTCACGACCACAAATTTTATGCAAAACCTTTGCCTTTGGCGACTTCATTCTCGTCCCATTCCCCGCCGCCATAACGATAATGCTTATCATTTTTATCCTTTTCTTTTTTTTACCTGTTTTCTCGCAATTTTTCAAATTCCTTTGCGATCTCCTCGCCTAAATTTTCCGCAAATTCATCTGTGTCTTCTGTCTCTACGACCGCTGAACCTTTGTAAACTACATTGCCGTTTTTTGTGTCGATAGCGAGAATCCCAAGAGTAAGATTCTTGATTCTGCTAGTCGATGCAAAAAAGCCCATAAGCCCAACTCCACCATAAACCGCCGTGTCGCTACGCTCTTTTGAGCTTTTTACGTCTATCTCGACTAACAAATTTACGCCACTTTTTAAAAGCTCTTTTTGTAGCTCCTCGCGCGTAAAAGTTTTTAGCTGCGAAATCGCTTGCGAGCTTGCAAACGCCTCGATACCAAGTTGTTTTAGCGCTCTAGCTGTGTGCATTTCTACTTTTTTCTTTTCGCCTATGTTGTCAAATTTTGCGTCTATTATGACTTTGTTGTATGCTTTATAATCTACCTTTCTGTCGTAAAAACCGCTTATATTTACGCTTACGCAACCGCAAAAGCACATCAACAAAAATGACAAAAATGCAAATTTAAAAACAAAATTTTTCATTTTCCACTCTTTTAAATTTATTTAAAAGTCGTGCCGCCGTCTATGATAAACGTGTGTCCTGTTACCCAGCCAGCCTTTTGGCTACACAAAAAAAGACAAGCACCACAGATGTCCTCAGGCGTTCCCATGCGTTTTAGCGGGCTAAGAGACGCCGTTAGGTCGCGCACCTCTTCGTAGTTTGTAAAGGCACGCAAAGCGTCTGTCTCTATAGGTCCGCCACTGACGACATTTACACGTATGTTTTTCTCGCCCAGTTCAGTCGCCGCGTAGCGCGCCATCGCCTCCACTGCCGCCTTTGCCGTGCCGTGTCCAGCGTAGTTTTCTATGTAGACCAAATTTCCCGTTGAGCTTAGCGAGATGATGCTGCCACCACCCACTTTTTCCATCCGTTTTGCCGCCTCTTGAGCGCCGACTACAAAGGCGTTTACAGTCGCGGTAAATATGTTGTTTATGCCGCGCGGTTTTAGCTTCATAAATTTTGTGTAGCCACCCACAACCGCACGCCCTGAGATGATGGCGTTTGAGACGAAAAAGTCTACGCGGTCAAAATCTTTATCTATGAGCTCAAAAAGCTCTTTGTAGCCCTCTGGCTCTAAGATGTTTAGCGAGTAGGCACGCGCTTTTATGCCATAAGTGCTTTCTAGTTCAGCGACTTGCGTTCTAGCGAGCTCCTCGTTTGAGTTGTAGGTAAAGGCGACATTTGCGCCCGCTTTTGCAAACTCTAGCACTATCGCCCGCCCGATTCCACGCGTTCCACCGCTAATAACAAGCGTCTTTCCTCTAAATTCATTGTTTATTTGTGTCATAAATCTACCTTTTATTAAATTTTTTAAAAATCAAATTTGTTTATTTTCGCAATCTATTAAATTTTCCAAATACAAAGTGATTTTGAGATGACTTCTTGCGTAAAGCCCGCCATATGGGCACCTCTAAAAACTACTTAACTAAATTTGAGTGGCTAGCTTTTTCGTTTGTTTTCGTGCTTTTTTGCCTTAAAACTCGTTACATACGTCAGTATGCTCCTCATTT
>DCIZ01000067.1:11030-11387 GCA_002317305.1 Campylobacter sp. UBA1713 | reverse complement strand
TTTTAGGTTTTAGGTTTTAGGTTTTGCAATTTTCAAAAAAGCATAAATAAACGCCGTCATTCTGAGGGAGGCGAAGCCGACCGAAGAATCCCCCGCCTTTTGAGCGAGTAGAATCTCTAAAATTCACGAAAAAGCAAATTTTGCAAAATTCCGTTTTCTGTTTTATGAATTCTGCTTTCCGTTAGCGCCGTCATTTGTAAGGGAGGCGAAAGCCGACCAAAGAATCCCCCGCCTTTTGAGCGAGTAGAATATACAAATTTAAACAAAAACGAATTTTTCACAAATTCCGTTTTCCGTTTTCCGTTTTCTGTTTTCTGAATGCAGGGGCGAAAGCCCCCGTCGCTCGTCCCTCGCCGT
>DCIZ01000067.1:8338-11014 GCA_002317305.1 Campylobacter sp. UBA1713 | reverse complement strand
TTTGAGATTTATCGAAAAGAAAAACGGCGAGGGACTATAAAATCCGCATTCCGTATTCATATTGCGTGCTGAATACGGAAAATTGAATTTTTTTGTTACACAGAATCGAAAAATCAACGCCGTCATTTTGTGTTAATACCAAATTTTAATAATTTAAATTTTAGAGAATAAAATGTTTGAATTTCAAGAAAATACTACTATTTTTAATAAAAAATTTGTCGACATTTATGATGCAACAAACACGCTCGTTGTCGCTGAAGTTGGCTTTGGTTTTGGGCTAAATTTTTTCACGCTTTTAAGCTCTTTTCCAGAACAGAAATTTCACTATATAGCTTGCGAAAAATCTCCGTTTAGCGCACAAAAGTTGCGTGAAATTTATGCTCGTTTTGGCTGTTTTGGTGAGCTTTTTGACGAATTTGTAGAAAAATATTACGTTTTAGACGGCAATATGATTCGCGTAAATTTAAAAAATGCCATTTTAGACCTCTACTTTTTAGAGACAAAACGCTTTTTGGACGAGTGTGATTTTGAGGCTGACGTGTGGTTTTTGGAGAGTTCAAATTTGTCAAACGATGCAAATTTACAAAAAGATGTGCTAAAAAGCGTGAGCGAGCACTCAAAAAAAGGGAGTTTTTTACGTGTTTTTTGTGGTGAAAATTTTGGTGAAAGTTTTGGCGAAATTTGTGGTAAAAGTGAGCTAGAAAGCGAGCTGGCAAATTTTGGTTTTTTTATAGAAAAGTTTGACGAATTTTTTGATGAATTTAGTAAAAAAAGAAAATTTTTCAATGCCATTTGTCTCGCGCCCGCACCAAAAAATAGGCGAGAAATTTGGTTTTCGCCGCCCGTTACGCGTCCGTTTAAACGCGTTTTGGTTGTGGGTGCTGGTGTAGCTGGGCTGGTGGCGGCGGTGAAATTTCGCGAGGCGGGCTTTGAGGTGGTGGTTACAGAAGCAAAAGATGCAGTCGCGACAAATGGCAGTTCAAATGTCGCTGGAATCTTGATGCCTTTGGTGTGTAAAAAGGGGGTGAAACTGGGCGATTGGCACATGAGTGCCTTTTTAAGAGCGGTTAGTTTTTACCGCAATTTTTCGTTTTGTGGTATAAATCTTTTTGAATTTTGCAAATTTTGTGGCGTTGAGGTGGTTTTAGACGAGTTGGAAAAGTCGCGTTTTGAGAGCTTTGGCGAGAACGAAATTTTTTCTATTTTTGGAGAGAGAGCACAAATTTTTTGCGGTGCGCAGATTCGCCCAAAAGCACTTTGTGAGGCACTTGCTAGCGTTTTGGACGTGCGGACGGGGATGCGGCTTGTGAGTTTAAAAAGAACGAAAAAAGAAAAAAATGGTGGCGGTGAGAGTGGAGAGCAAAATGGCAGTGATGGTTTTGGCGAGAAATTTGAATTTGTAGAAAATGGCGGTGAAAACGGTGAGCAAAACGGCGGTGAAGATGAAATTTGGGAGGCGACTTTTGCAAATGGCGAAAAGCTTTGTGCTGGGCTCGTGGTGCTGGCAACTGGTAGCGAGAGTGGGGCGCTTTTTGAGGGGCGACTGGGCGGTGAATTCGCCGACTCTACCGTGCTACAAAGTGCCGTTCGGGGTGCGGTTTTGCACGCTGGGTTTGACGTGAGTGGGCGGGCGCATCCTGTGAGCGGTAAGGCGTATGTGTGTGCGTTTGAGGAGGGCGTGAGCGTGGTGGGTGCGACTTTTGAGCGGTTTAACGGCTCGCGAGAATTTTGCGAAAAAGACAAAAAGCGAATTCTTTTTGAAGCAGAGGGCGTGCTAAATTCGGCGGTTTTGGCGAGGCTGTGGGAGGCGGAATTTTGTGCTGGTTTTAAAAATGATAAGCAGATAGGTAAAAAATTTATAAAATTTTACGAAATAAAAAATTTGCAAATTTGCAAATGTGTAAAGTGTCATAAAAATTCGCTAAATTTAACAAAAAACGAATTTAAAGTGGCGGGCGAGTTTGCGGGCAGAAAGTGTGAGATTTTTGGTGCAAATGTGGCGTTTCGCTCCTACACGAGCGACCGTTTTTCGCTTGTGGGCGGTGTGCATGACGGGGCGCGGTTTTGTCAAATTTACAAAAAGCTCTTTTGGACGAAGCGCAAGGCGTGTGGCGAAGTGCCTGCGCATTTTGAGAATTTGCTGGTGAGTTCGGCGCACGGCTCGCGGGGGTTTGGGAGTGCGGTTTTGGCGGCGGACATTTTGGTAGACATAGCGCTAAATCGCCCTGTGGGGTGTCTAAAAAGCGTTTTGAACGAGGTAAATCCTGCTCGTTTTTTGGTTCGAAAACTGAAAAAAACGGAGAAATTTGTGGAAAATGTTAGGAGTTAGGAGCTATGATCTATGGTTTTGGCTTTTTCATATTTTTTATTTTTTGGTAAAAAAGCTAACGCTTTTTTTTGTGGTCTCGCCGCTCCTTTTCTTTTCGCTTCGCTCAAAGAAAAGGAGCGGCGAGACGGTGGGACGGGGGCTTCGCCCCTGCGACCCCATTCGGAAAGCGGAATGCTGAAAGCGGAATGCTGAAAGCGGAATTTGTGAAAAATTCGTTTTTGTTTAAATTTGTAGATTCTACTCGCTCACAAAGCTGGGGATTCTTCGGTCGGCTACGCCTCCCTCAGAATGACGGCGGTAACGGAAAACGGAATGCGGAGAACAGAAAGCGGAATTTGTGAAAAATT
>DCIZ01000067.1:0-8299 GCA_002317305.1 Campylobacter sp. UBA1713 | reverse complement strand
ATTTGTAGATTCTACTCGCTCACAAGGCTGGGGATTCTTCGGGCTTTCGCCCTCAGAATGACGGTGTTGGTTTGGGCTTTTTCGTATTTTTTATTTTTTGGTAAAAAAGCTAACGCTTTTTTTGTAGTCTCGCCGCCGTTTTTATTTTCGCTTTCAGCTCAAATAAAAACGGCGGCGAGACGGTGGGACNNGAATTTGTGAAAATTTACTTTTTTGTGAATTTTACGATTCTACTAGCTCACCAGGCGGGGGATTCTTCGGTCGCTACCGCTCCCTTGCGAATGACGGCGTTTGGTTTGGGCTTTTTGTGAATTTGACTTTTTACTCGCTTAAAAGGCGGGGGATTCTTCGGTCGCTACCGCTCCCTTGCGAATGACGGCTTTGCACTTGCTTTTTCGCATTTTACGAAAATTCCGTACTCCGTTTTTAGTTTTCAGTTTTTTTGTTTTCCAAATGAAAACGGATACAAAAAGACATTTTTTATCACATTGAACGGAATCTTCAAAAAGTCGGCAAAAGTTTGGCGCTTAAACACAGGCGACTTAAACGTGCCACCAAGTGTAAGCACCGTGTAGAAGCGTTTTTTCTCGCCCATGAGAATGTAGCCCACCAGCGGAATTTTGCTTAAAATGTCGCTCGCGCTCTTAAAAAGCCCTATCTCAAACGTTCCGTTTAGCACGCCCGTCTTTACATCTACCTCGCCCCAGCCGTAAATGTCGTTGTGGCTACCTTTTAGCTCTGCTGCGCTTATGTGGACAACATCGCCGTTTTTGGTGAGGCGAATCACACCTTCTTTTACAAAAAAGCCACCCGTGCGAAAGTCCGGCGTTTTGAATTTAAGCAAACTCGGGACGCTGTCTATAAACGCAAGCAAATTTTGGTAAAGCGAAAAGCCTTTTAACACGCTTTGTTTTATCTCCACTTGCGCATCAAAGTGCTCCAAACTTCCGCCAGCCAAAAGGCGAAATTTACCGCCGTCAAAAATCTCCCGCCCTATGAGCTCATTTACAAAAGTAGCGCCTATATCTTTTGCATTTAGCGTAAAGTGCGTGCCAGATTTTTTCAAAAAAAGCTCGCCGCCAGCGACCTTTGAGCCAAAATAAATCGTGCCGTTTTCTGTGAGGTAGCCGTGAAATTTGTCCAGTTTTACCGTGCGTTCAAAGGCTTTTAAACGGCTGTTTTGCCCACGCAAATTTACAAAAACGCCAAAAGCAAGCTCATCTTTTGAGGAGTTTTTTGAGGAATTTTTACTCAAATTCGAATTTGTTTCGTTTTCTAGCAAACTTCCCAGATCCACAGTGGCATCTTTTAGCCGCAAATTTACAAATTCATCGCCCACATCGACCTCGACCTTTTTGCTCTCACTTCGCACCAAAACGCCGTTTGAGATGGTAGCGTAAAAGTTGTCGCTGTGGTAGTCAGAAAAAACCGAGCGAAATTTTGCTCCCAAAACGGCGAGGTTAAAACGCTTAAAGTCGCGGCTACTGAGCTGCAAATGTCCGCCATAAATTCCCAGCTTTTTTGCCAGTGGCGAGTAGCGTGCTACTTTTGAGAGGTCTGAAACCTCGACGATGTTTGTAGCACCTAGCTCCATCTTAAAGCCAAAAGCAGAAGCAGCAAGCACGAGCGGCGAGTGGGAGAAGTCTAGCGTGAGCTTTTGGCGTAGAGAGCGAGCGCTAAGCACGAGGCAGTTAGCGGCGATGCAAAGCCTAGAAAATTTGCCACTAAATTCGCCGTGTTTTTTTACGAGGTCAAGCGTGCCGTTTGCGCTAGCTGAAAAAAGCGAGTGCGAAAGCGTGGCGTTTTTTATCTCTATGCGTGAATTTTTTAGCTCCACAACAGCGCCTTTTGTCCCAAACCACGAGCTACCCAGTGCGACTTGTCCCCCTTTTACCACAAAGTGCCCGCTAGGCGAAAACTGAAACGGTGCAAATTTAAAGTCCAGCAAAACGTAGCTTTCTAGCGCTCCGCCTCTTGTGGCGACAGGCAAATTTACGCCGTAAGCAGCTAGGATTTTTTTTATGCGAGCGCCTACTTGTGCTTTTGTTTTTATGTGGACTTTTAGGTTTGTCTCACTCAAAAGGTCTAAAATTTCCACGCGTGAGCCATCTACTGAAAGTCCTTCAAAAACTGGGTCAAAGAGTGTAAAAAAAAGCGCGCCATCTTTGAAAAGTATGTGTGTTTTTGTCGTTTTAACAGGACTCAAAGCGGGGTGAAATTTTACATCTAGTTCGTTTGCTACCGCTTCGCCGTAAAGCGTGCCCATCTTGCCTTTGGCGGTGTCAAACGAGCCAGAAAATTCTTTTACAAAGTAGTGTTTTGCGACTACTTTGCCGTAGATCCAGCTACTCACATCGTTGCTTAAATTTGTGATTCTTCGTATGTTTGTCATGAAATTTTCGAGGCTGCTTGCGTTTGCGTCTGTTACTTTAAAGCTGACTTTTTCGTTTTCGTAGTTTAAAGAGAGAGTGCCGACCAGCTCAAAGCTGTCAGCTGCACCGTCAAATTTGAATTTGCGGTTTTTTATGTCGCCGACTATGTTGCCATTTAGCGAAACGCCTATGTCTTTTAAATTTAGCCAGTTTAAATTTGCGTAAAATTTCTCGTTTTTAAATTCTATATCGCTAGCGATGACGTCGAGAAAACGCAGCTTTACGCTGAGTGTGCCGTCTTGGTAAAAGAGCCACAGATCTTCGTCGCCGACTTTTGTGCTAGTGAGGTCTATCTGCTTAAAAAAAGGCAAGACGCGTGAAGTCCATTTTATGAGCTCGCTTACCTCTTCGAGTGAGTTGGCGCTACTCCCTTCTGTCGAACTTTTAGCGATTTGTAAGTCTTTTATTTGTAAAATCAAGCTTTTATCTAGCTTTAGATATAGCTGTGAGAATCTCAAATTTTTATTTTCGAAGTGAGGAATTTTTATGCCTATTAACAACGCAACGACAACCGCACCTAAAAGCACAACTAGGCTTAGCAAGCAAGCGACAATGATCTTAAACGTCTTTTTTATTATGTGCAACATTTGTATTATCTTTCTTATTTCGTTACTTTTTTCGCTCGCTCAGCCCGTTTTCACTCCGCACGTGCTAAATTTGCCAAAAGGAAGTGTAAAGAGTATTATAGCAAATTTAGATAAGCAAAAGTTTAACGTGGCGAGTTTTGACCACTTCATCGTCAGATTCGTAGGGCGTCCGCAAAGTGGCTGGGTAAATTTGGGTGCGACAAACATGACGCGGCTGGACTTTTACAAAAAGCTCACGACAGCAAAGGCGGCTTTGACTACTGTTACTTTGGTGCCGGGCGAGACGACAGAGTATTTTTTTAAGCAGGTTTCAGCGCAACTCGAGCTCGACTACGACAAGCTACTAAAAGCCTTTCGTGACAAAAGCCCGTTTTTTGAGGGCTACCTTACGCCAGAGAGCTACCTCGTGCCGCTCGGGATAGACGAAGTGGAGCTGGTAAGCTACCTTTTAAAAAAGGCAGAGGCTACACACAAAGAGATAGCTTTTAAGCTTTTTGGCGAATTTAACACGGCGCGCTGGAAAAAAATTTTAGTCATAGCGTCTGTGATTCAAAAAGAATCGGCTGGTAAAAGCGAGCACGCCACAGTGGCTAGTGTCATCTTTAACCGCCTACGCATCGGCATGCCTTTGCAGATGGACGGCACGCTAAACTACGGACTTCACTCACACGAGAAGATCACCGCCGAACGCATAAAAACAGACACATCTAGCTACAACACCTACAAAAACGCTGGACTCCCAAAAGAGCCTGTTTGTAACCCGTCAGTGGAGGCGATTCTAGCCGCCATAAACCCAGCTAAAACCGACTACCTCTACTTTGTAAGAGACCTAAGGACAGGCATGCACACCTTTTCTGCTACTTATGGCTCGCACAAAAGTGCGGTAGATGTAAACAAAAACATTATACGAAAGGAGCGAGATGTTAAGCGGTAAAAAGATAACGCTAGTTGTAACTGGAGGCGTAAGTTTTTACAAAGCCTATGAGGTTTTGAGCTTGCTGAAAAAAAACGGCGCAAATGTGCGTGTGGCGATGACACCGGGCGCGCTTAAATTTGCTTCGCCGCTTGGCTTTGAGGCGTTGAGTGGTAGTGCGGTGCTTTTTGACGGCGGTGAGAGCTGGAGTGCGGGCGTGAGCCACATAGAGTTTGGACGCGCTGACGCGGTGGTGGTGGTGCCCGCTACGGCAAATTCGCTAAACAAGCTTGCTTGTGGCGTGGCGGACAATGCCGCTTTGCAAACGGTGCTAGCTAGCAGCGCGCCGAAAGTTGTGGCGCCAGCGGCAAATTTTCGCATGTTAGAAAACCCAGCTACCGTGCGTTCGCTTGAAAGTTTGCGAAAAGATGGCTGGTGTGTGGTGGAGCCCGTTTGTAAAAAGCTTGCGTGTGGTGAGACGGGCACAGGCGCGCTGGCTAGTCCAGAGGCGGTGGTGGCGGCGGTAAAACGGGTGCTGTTGTCAGGCGAGGTGGTTAAATTTGAAAGTGGCGCGAAAAGTTTAGGTGAGTTTTACAAAAAGAGACGTGTCGTGGTAACGGGTGGCGCGACTACAGAGAAGATAGACGATGTGCGTGGAATCACAAATTTTTCTAGTGGCAAATTTGCGCGTGCTTTGGCAGATGCGTTTTATTTTGCGGGCGCGGAGGTTTGTCTAGTAAGTTCGGCTGTTGGCGTGGGAGATGGGGCGTTTTATGAGAGGCGTGGGTTTGGTAGCTCAGGCGAGCTTTTTGAGGTTTTGTGTGGTTTGGGGCTGGGTGAAAGCGACATTTTGGTGATGAATGCGGCGGTGAGTGACTTTGTGCCAGAGGTTCGGCTAAATGGCAAGGTAAAAAAGGGGGATTTTCCGCGAAATTTGGTTTTGCGTGAGAATTTTGACCTTTTGGCGTCTTTTGAGTCGCCTTGTAAAAAGGTGGGTTTTAAGATGGAGTTTAACGAGGTGAGTGCTTTGGCAAATGCGCGTGAGTCTTTGGTAAAAAAGAGACTTGATGCGGTTTGTCTAAATGTTTTGGGCGGGCGTGTTGGCTTTGGGAGTGAGGAGACACAGGTGCGGTTTGTAACGCCGCGTGTTGAGGTGGAGACGGGCTTTGGGGCGAAGAGTGCGGTGGCTTTTGAGCTAGTGCAGCTGGTGGCGAGGTGGTTGTAGCCAAATGCGTTCGGAGTGCAGATTCTGCGATTATACAGAATCGTCAAAACAACGCCGTCATTCTGAGGGAGACGGAGCCGACCGAAGAATCCCCTGAAATTTTAGGGAGTAGAATCTATAAATTTACAAAAAAGCGAATTTTTACAAATTCCGCATTCCGTTTTCCGAACGGGGTCGCAGGGGCTTGCCCCCGCCCACCCGTCCCGCCACCGCTTCCTTTGAGCTTTAGCGAAAAGGTAAGCGGTGGCGGGACTAAAAAAAGCGTTAGCTTTTTACATACGGAAAACGGAAAACAGAGTGCGGATTCTGCGATTCTGTAGAATCGATAAACAAATTCACGAAAAAGCGAATTTTTGCAAATTCCGCATTCCGCATTCCGCATTCCGCATTCTGATTATGTAGCCATAAGGCTACCAAAGAGCCTTTTTTTGCGAGGGCTTAAATAGGAAATATTTTAATTTTAGGAGAAGAAATTTTGAAACTAGTATTGATTTTAAACATGGGTGGCGGTGAGGACAAGGCAGGTGTAAAGACATTTTTGTTAAATATGTTTAAAGACCCCGCTATTTTACCCATAAAAAATAACCTCATTAGGTCATGCGTCGCGCAAGCCATCACCACTTGGCGTTACAAAACGGCGGCAAAAAACTACGATGCCATCGGTGGCAAAAGCCCAATAGGCGAGCTAACTAGAGAGCTTGTAGAGAAGCTGAATGCCCATTTTGAACGAGAGAATTCTACTTTCAGTTTTGACAAAAACAAAAATTTAGGTGAAGTCAAATTTGACTACGTCTTTAACTACACGCCGCCGTTTGCAAGCGAAGTGCTGGCAAAATACACACTTTCGGAAAAAGACACGGTCGTTTTGCTGCCTCTCTACCCGCACGACTCCGTTACTACAAACCGCTCGAGTGTAAAGGCGGCAAAAGTGGCGTTAGAAAAGAGTGGTTTTTGTGGAAAAGTGGTAGAAATTCAGCCTTTTTTTGAGAAAACTAGCTTTTGCGAGCTCATCGCTGACGACATAGAAAACGCACTTGGTAGCGAGAGTGCGGGCGAGGTCGAGCTGATATTTTCGGCGCACTCTTTGCCACAAAAGGTGATAAATTCTGGCGATCTTTACGAGGCGCACGTAAAGTCTCATGTGGCACTTCTAAACGGGACGCTTTTAGGGCGTGGTGTGCGTTTTAAGGCGGTTAGGCTGGCTTACCAGTCGAGGCTGGGACCTGTAAAGTGGCTAACGCCAAATTTGAGTGATGTTTTGCCAAAAGTCGAGGGAAAAAAGGCACTCATCTATCCTATTAGCTTTTGTGTGGACAACTCCGAAACGGACTTTGAGCTAGGCGTGGAGTATGCAGCAGTGGCGAAAGATTTTGATTTTTACCGCGTGGTAAAAGCACCAAATTCAAGCGATGCGTTTGTGCGGTTTTTGTCAAATTTGGTTTTGGAGAGTTTGTAGGGGAGTGCGTTCGGAAAACGGAAAACGGAAAACTGAAAACTGAAAACGGAATGCGGCAATTTGCGGTTATCGAAAATGCGAAAAGCAAGTGCGAAGTCGTCATTCTGAGGGAGGCGAAAGCCGACCGAAGAATCCCCTGCCTGGTGAGCGAGTAGAATATCTAAAATTTGCAAAAAAGCGAATTTACAAAATTCCGTTTTCTGTTTTCCGCATTCTGTTGTCCGAATGGGGTCGCAGGGGCGAAAGCCCCCGCCCGCCCGTCCCTCGCCACGTTTTCTTTGAGATTTATCGAAAAAGAAAATGGTGGCAGGACAAATAAAAAAGCGTTAGCTTTTTACTTATCGGAATGATAAGTGCTGAATTTTGCGATTCTTGCGAATCGACAAGCAACGCCTTTTTACAAATTCCGCATTCTACTTTCCGTTACCGGCGTTAGTTTGCAGATTCTTAAAATTTAAAATTCCAACAAATTCAAATTTAAGGAAAAAAACAAAATGAACAACATATTTGAAACAGACAAAACCTTTGTCGCTGCCACATACAAACGTTTTGACATAGCTCTAAAAAGCGGCGAAGGTGCTACACTTACAGATTTTGACGGCAAAAGCTACATAGACTTCGGAAGTGGCATCGGCGTAAACATATTTGGCGCAAATGACAAAGCGTGGAAAGAGGCGGTCATAGCCCAGCTAAATTTACTCCAACACACGTCAAACCTCTACTACAACGAGCCGTGCGCCCAGTTAGCAAAACTTTTGTGCGAAAAGACAGGCTTAAAAAAGGTCTTTTTTGCAAATTCGGGTTGTGAAGCCAACGAGTGTGCCATCAAAGTCGCCAGAAAGTGGGCGAGCCAAAAAAAAGGCAGTGAATTTTACCACGTCATAACGCTCACAAATTCGTTTCACGGACGCACGCTCACCACGCTTGCTGCCACAGGACAGGAGAGTTTTCACAAGCTTTTTTTGCCTTTGACAGAGGGCTTTTTGCATGCGGACGTGGGCGATTTGGCACAAATTCGAGAATTTGCTAAAACGCAAAAAGTCGCCGCTGTGTTGCTAGAGTGCGTTCAGGGCGAGGGTGGTGTTTTGCCTTTGGGCGGTGAATTTTTGCGTGGCGTGGAGGATTTGTGCCGTGAATTTGACCTGCTTTTTATGATAGACGAAGTCCAGACGGGCAACGGACGCACGGGCAAACTCTACGCTTATGAGCACTTTGGTTTGAGTCCAGATGTGGTAACTACAGCAAAGGGGCTCGGTGGCGGGCTGCCAGTCGCGGCTTGCATCATGGGCGAGAGAGTGGCGGACGTCTTTGGCAGAGGCGACCATGGCTCGACTTTTGGCGGCAACCCAGTAGCGTGTGCTGGTGCGCTAAACGTGCTTTTGCGGCTTGATGAGGCGTTTTTAAAGAGCGTGGCGGAGAAAAGTGTGTTTGTGTTTGAGAGCTTAAGTGGCGCAGAGGGCGTAGAAAGCGTGAGCGGACTGGGGCTAATGGTGGGAGTAAAACCTTCGCTAAAAAGTGCGCAAGATGTAGTGGAGGCGTGCATGCAAAACGGCGTTTTGCCACTCATGGCAAAAGATAAAATTCGCCTACTTCCGCCACTTAACATTAGCCAGGAGGAGCTGAAAAAGGGAGTTGAGGTGCTAAAAATGTGCCTTCGGTAAGTGCGGAGAACGGAGAACGGAGAAC
>DCIZ01000059.1 GCA_002317305.1 Campylobacter sp. UBA1713 | reverse complement strand
GGGGGCTACGCCCCTGCGACCCCTTGAATCGCTCCGCTCGCAAATTTCAGCTCCGCATTTCGCACTTCGCTTTCTACAATCTAAACACATTCCGAACACACTCCGCTTTCCGTTTTCCGTTTTCCGCTTTCCGTTTTCCGAACGCACTTACCGCTCACACTTCACCACTTCGGCGATCTTTTTCACGCGCTCTGCTCGAATCGCTTCGCCGATGGCACTCCCCTCTTTGCCTAGTTGCTTTAAAAAAAGCACAAGCGGACGCGTCTCTACAGAAGTCGCCGCCTCAAAACAGCGAAGTAAAAATTCACGTTGTGGGTAGAGTTGGTTTGCTTTTTTTAAAATTTCGCCAAATTTAGCCGTTTTAGTAGAATCCAAATTTGCGCCAAACTCCAAAAACGCCTCACACACGCCGCCACGCCCAAGCGCATCGCACATGCACGCCTCGCCCAAAACCTCGACAAGCCGCCTCGCACTCGCCGCTTTCATGTCGCCCGCCTCCTCAAAAATTCGCAAAATAGTAGCGGGGCGAAGCGTGCTGTCATTGTAGTGCGGCAAAATTCGGTGTGCGTTTGTGTGATTTTTGGCTACAAAAACCGCCGCACGACAAAATTCGCTGGGCACACGCAAACGCTCGCAAAACCCTTTCACCCTCGCCTCGCCCGCCGCATCATGCCCGTAAAGCCTGCCGTGCTGCGCAAAAACCACACTTTTTCCCCAGTCGTGACAAAGCGTGGCAAATTTACCGACCGCCGAAACGCCTAGCGCATCTGCCACACCAAGTGCTAAAAGCGTGTGCGTAAAGGCGTCTCCTTCGGGGTGATGTTTTGGCGACTGCGGGACGTTTTTTAGGGTATAAAGCTCATCAAGCTCGCCTATTTCGCTCAAAAAACGAACATAATCTGTGAAATTTTGAGAATTCAGCGCCTTTTCAAACTCTTTCCACTTTCGTTCAGGCGAAATTTCTGCTAACGTGTGGGCGTTTTCTAGTGCAAGCGAAAGCGTTTTTGGGTAAATTTGCCACTCGCGTCCTAGCTGTGCTTTGAAGCGAAAAAGCCGCAAAATTCGCAAAGGATCTTCTAAAAACGCATCTGTCGTGTGGCGTAAAATTTTGTTTTTTATGTCGTCCATTCCTCCAAAAAAGTCAAAAAATTCGCCCGTTTTAACATCTTTTGCGATGGCATTTATGGTGAAGTCGCGGCGCGCTAAGTCATCTTTTAGCGTTACTTTCTCGTCAAATTCACACAAAAAGCCTCTGTGTCCGGGTGCGGTTTTACGCTCTTTTCGTGCCAGCGCATACGCATCGCCACTTTTTGGATGCAAAAAAACGGGAAACGAAGCGCCGACCTGTTTAAAGCCGCGTTTTAACATCTCCTTTTCAGTCGCGCCCACGACGCAGTAGTCTCTGTCGTGTGCCACGCGCCCGAGTAGCTCGTCTCTGACTGCTCCGCCGACTAGATAAATTTTCATTTTTGTTTTTCCTTTTTTGTGGTTTTTTCTGTTTTATGAGAGTGGTTAAATTTAAATAAGAGTTTGTGAGTGTTTGGAATTTTTTCGGCAAATTTACGAAAAAGTAAAAACGGAAAACGGAAAGCAGAGAGCAGAAAACGGAATTTGCTTAAATTTACTTTTTCGTAAATTTGACTTTTTTACTCCGTCAAATTTCAGGGGATTCTTCGCCTCGCTAGCTCCCTCAGAATGACGGCGTTGGTTGTCGATTCTAGAGAATCGCAAATTCCGCATTTCACACTCCGAACGCATTCTGTTTTCCGTTTTCAGCATCCCGTTTTCCGAATGTAAAAAGCTAACGCTTTTTTTTGTAGTCCCTCGCCACGTTTTCTTTTCGCTAAAAGCTCAAAGAAAACGTGGCGAGGGACGGTGGGCGGGGCTTTCGCCCCTGCATTCAGAAAACGGAGAGCGGAAAACAGAAAACGAAATTTGTCAAAATTTGCTTTTTCGTGAATTTGACAATTCTACAAATGCAAAAAAAGTAGTGCGAAGCCGTCATTCTGAGGAAGGCGAAAGCCGACCGAAGAATCCCCTGAAATTTTAGGGAGTAGAATCTCTAAAATTTGCTTTTTTGTAAATTTGTAGATTCTACTCGCTCGCATGGCGGGGGATTCTTCGGCGGGCTAACGCCCACATCAGAATGACGGTGTTGGTTTTTGCTTTTTTTTGATATTGGCTAAATTTTTGTCAAATACAAAAAAGTTAGTGCAACGCCGTCATTCTGAGGGAGGCGAAAGCCGACCGAAGAATCCCCTGAAATTTGAGGGAGTAGAATCTTTGAAATTTGCTTTTTCGTGAATTTGGCTTTTTACTCGCTCGCCAGGCGGGGGATTCTTCGGTCGCTACCGCTCCCTCAGAATGACGGTGTTGGTTTTTGCATTTTTTGATAATCACAAATTTAAGCATTCCGCATTCCGCATTCCGAACGCATTTTGTTTCAGTTTTCCGTTTTCAGCTTTCACAACAAAAAAACCTTTTTCATCGGCGCGCAAATTTCGTCAAATTTAAAACGCCCGTCAAAAAAGTGCTCAAATGCCAAAACGGCTTGATATAAAAGCATCTCCGAGCCATCTTTTGTAGCCAAAGAGAATTCCTTTGCTAGCTCTAAAAACGGCGTCTGCCTGCCATAAACCGCATCAAAAGCAAATTTTGCCCCCGCAAAAACATCGCAAAGCAAAGCTCTCTCTGCGGGCAAGTCGGCATTTAGCAAACCTGACGGCGTGGTATTTACCACCAAGTCAAATTTACGCCCAGTTAGCTCATCGGCACTTTTAGCACGCGAAAACTCCGCCACTTCGCCACACTCACCACAAACACGCTCGCCACAAACACCCTCGCCAACACTTTCGCCCAAACCAACACGCTCGCCATTTGCGTTTTTCTCGTTTTTATCGTTTTTGTAGCCCAAGCCACCCACATAAAACTCCACCCCATCGCTAAACTCGCCACTTCTGTCGCTTCTGTTTAGCACACTCACGCTCACCCCCTTTTCGCGCAAAAATTCCGCCAAAGCCTTTGCCGTGCCACCCGCTCCCACCACAAGCGCCGAGCCAAATTCGCCAAACTCACGCACGCTACGAAAAAAACCGGGCGCATCTGTGTTAAAGCCGCAAATTTGCCCTGAACGCAAAACGAGTGTATTTACCGAATTTACCCGCTTTGCAAAGGGCTCGACAAAGTCGCACTCGCCCAAAACACTCTGTTTAAAAGGAATGGTGATGTTTGCGCCACTCAGCCCAAGCGTGCGAAATTTCGCCACAAGCCCATCGCCACTTTGGAGCAAAACGCGCCCATAAAACCCACGCACGCCCAGCTCGCCAAGCGCTGAATTGTGCAAACGTGGCGAGATGGAGTGTGCTACTGGATTCCCAAAAAGTGCAAAAGCTTTCACTACTTGACCCTATAAACAAACGCATCTTCGGCGATTTTAGCTCGAATTTTGTTCATGTCCACCTGAAGTCTGTGGCTGTTTGTCTCGTAAGGTCCCACCAAAACCTTTGTAAAGACTCTGCCGTGAACTTTTGCGTTGTAAGCAAAGTAGTCAAACCCAAGCGCTTTTATGTCTTTAAAAATTTGGTGGTCTGGATTGTAGCGCAAAAGTCCTGCAAACTGTATGTAAGCGCCCGCTGGAATGGTCGCTGTTAGGTTGTTTTTAGATGGCGTCGTGCCGTTTGCATATCTTGCGCCGACTGCTGAGTCTGCTGGAATTCTCACCGCTGAATTTGCAAGTGCAAGTTTTGCGTTTTCTAGCGCTATTTTTAGCTCCTCGTTCTTTGCGTTTATGCTCTTTGCCATGTCGTTAGCTTTTGTCGCTGCGGCGTTTGTAGAGGTTACGACTTTGTTGATGCTTTCCAAATTTGGCTTTTTGGTATCTAGCTCACTCGCCATCAAAGTCGCCTTTTCACTCGCCATTTTCGCGCCACTGCCCGCCTTGCTAGCCTGCAAAAGCTGTGAATTTAACGCACTCATGCTAGAAACTATGTCTTTTGTAAATTCGTTTAGCTTTGCCTGTTTTGTATATGCGATGATGTTTTTCGCCTCCTCTACACTCGCCCGTGCGTCTGAAACCGCGCCGTTTAGGTTTGCATATGCTGCATTTGCGTTTTCGCTACTGTTTTCAAGCCGCTCTTTTGACGTGCCAAAAAGTCCCGCTAGCTCGCTCTTTGCCTGCGCTGTCTTTTCGCGAAGGTCCGCTGTCAAGCCTGCTACGTTTTGCGCCTCTTCGTTTGCGTTTATGGCGGCTTGGTTTGCCTCTTTTGCAAATTTAGCTGAGCTAGCTAGGTAGTCGTTTTTCGCCTTTTCGCTCTTTGCGTTTGACGCTGCGTTTGCTACTTTTATGGCTTTTTGGCTAGCCAAAGTCGCCTCTTCGGCAGTTTTGTTGGCTGCGTTCATCGCCATTTTTAGCGTCTGAATATCTTTTTCAAGCCCTTTTGCCATCTCTGTGTTGCCAAATTTGTTTGCGCTGTTTGCCACTAGGCTAGCCTCTTTTGTCGCATTAAGCGCATCTTTGTTTGCCGCATTTACTGCCATCGCCGCATCGCTAGCTTTTATGCCGCTATCTTTTGCGCCATCTTTTGCGCCGCCAAAAAGTCCAGCTAAGTAGCCACGAGCACTTACTATCTTGTCTTTCAAAGCATCAGTAAGCGTGGTAACTTTTTGCGTATTTTCCAAAGCTTTGTCCGCTGCTGAGTTAGCCTCTTTCGCCGCTTTGTTTGCCGCGTCTATGTCTGTGCCGCCACTTGCTTTTGTAGAAGTCGCTCCTGCTTTTTTGGCAAGTTCAGCCGTTTTTAGAGAGTCATTTACCGCAAGACCTAAATTTTCTGCGTCTGCGTTTAGCTCGCTAGCTAGTCTGTTGTCGCCCGCTGCATCGGCGTCTTTTGCTACTAGTTTGGCTTCTTTTATAACTTCATTTGCGTTTGCGTTTGCCATCATAGCCGAATTTACCGCTTCGTTTGCTTTTACGCCACCCTCTTTTGCGCCAAAGAGTCCAGAAAGGTAGGTTCTAGCGTTGTTTAAGTTGCCTTTTAGCTTGTCAAGTGCTGAGCTTACCTGTGTCTTTTTCTTTGCCGCTTCGTCAGCTGCTAGCCTGTTTGCATCTTGGGCTGCTTGGAGGTCTTCGTTGCTTATCCCTTTTGTGTCGGCTAGTTTTACCAAATTCATCGCCTGCTCTTTTGACTTGTCTATGTATTTTAAAGCATCGTCTGCTGCGCCGTCTACGTCTTTTATAGAGGTGCGAATGTTTTTGGCTAGATTCTTGTTGCCCGTTTTGTTTAGCTCGTCTGCTATCTTTGCTGCATTTGCTGTCGTCTCTTTTGCGTTTGCCACAAACTGCGCTAGCTCTTCGGCTGACTTCAAAGCATCTTCGCCCTCGCCTTTTGCCTCGTTTTTAACTATAAAAAGTCCGCTTAAGTATTGGCGCGCGTCTGCTATCTTTACCTGCAAAGCTTTCATGGCGTCTTTTAGCTTGTCTGACCAGTTTTTGGCGTTTGCCGCTGCCTCTTCGGCACGCTTTTTAGCCGCTGCTGCCTCTTCTGGCGTAACCTTGCCCTCCATCTTTGCTAGACGTTCTGCCTCTTGTGCTGCAAGGGTTGCGTTTCGTGCTGCTTCGTCTGCTTTTAGCGAAAGGTCGTCTACTAGCTTCATGGCGCGTCTTAACTCTTCAGCCATGTCGCCATTTAGCCCGTCAAGCTCCGCGACTAAATTTTTGCCCTCGCCACCTAGCTTGCCCGCCTCAGCAAGTGCTTTCTGCCCTTCCTCTGCCGCCGTTTTTGCCACCATGCCGCCTTCGCTTGCATCATTCTTTGCTGTCGCCCAAACGCCCTCTTTGCCTATCTCAGCTAGTAGCGGATGCCCTGCCGGACGAAGTAGCAACATAAGCGCTATAAACGAAATGGAAAAGAGAGAAGTGCCCACAAACCAGTTTTTAAATTTGCCCGGCTCTCTCTCGTTGTATTTATCTAACACGATGTCATCTAAATAGTTGTTCTCTTTCATTAAAATGCTCCATATTTTGGTTTAGAAATTTGATCTGTCGTAAATAACAAAATTTTTCGAAAGCTCCGCTAGCTCGCCTCGCACCTTTGCTTGAAGCGATTCGTTTCCTATGTCGCTAAGCACCTCAACGATCTTTGAGCCTATTAGCCTAAATTCGCCTTCGCCCATGCCTCTGCTGGTAAGTGCGGCACTTCCTATGCGAATGCCACTGGTTACAAACGGACTTCGTGTCTCGCCCGGCACGGTGTTTTTGTTTACTGTGATGCCCGCTTTGCCTAGCGCTATGTCTGCCTCTTTGCCACTAAACGCCTTGTTTAAAAAGCTTACCAAAATGAGATGGTTGTCCGTTCCGCCACTAACTAGGTCAAAACCGCCAGCACTCAAAACCTCGCCCAAAGCTTTTATGTTTGCCTTTACATTTCGTGCGTAAGTTTTCCATTCGCTGCTTAGGTTAAATTTGAATCCGACTGCTTTTGCCGCTATGACGTGCATCAAAGGTCCGCCCTGAATGCCCGGGAAGATGGCTGAATTTACTTTTTTTGCTATATCTTCGTCATTTGTCATGATGATGCCACCACGCGGTCCTCTAAGCGTCTTGTGTGTAGTTGAGCTAACTACATGGCAGTGCGGAAACGGGTGTGCGTGCTCGCCAGCCACCACAAGCCCAGCGATGTGCGCCACGTCAGCAAAAAGCAACGCCCCAACGCTGTCGGCTATCTCTCTAAATTTGGCAAAGTCTATCTCACGCGGGTAGGCACTAGCGCCACACACGATGAGTTTTGGGCGGACTATATTTGCTATGTCAGCTACTCTGTCGTAGTCTATGCGACCGTCCAAATTTACGCCATAAAAAAAGCTCTCATAAACTTTGCCACTGCTGCTGACCTTTGCGCCGTGTGTGAGGTGTCCGCCGTGGCTTAAGTCCATGCCTAAAATTTTGTCGCCCGGATTAAGCAGTGCTGCATAAACCCCCTGATTCGCCTGCGAACCTGAATTTGGCTGAACGTTTGCAAACTCACAACCAAAAAGCTGTTTGCATCTTTGGATAGCCAAATTTTCGATCTCATCGACCACTTCGCAACCACCATAATACCGCTTGCCTGGGTAGCCTTCTGCATATTTGTTGGTAAGCACCGAACCCATCACCTGCATCACCTCTGGAAGTGTGAAATTTTCGCTTGCGATCATCTCAAGCCCCTCCATCTGTCTGTGAAGCTCCTGCTCCAAAAGCGTAGCGATCTCGTTGTCAAAAGTGTTTAACGCCATCTTATACTCCTTAATCTTAAAAAAATTTCCAAATTGTAAATAAACGTAATTGTAACTAAATATAACTGATTTTATCCTAATGTTTTGTGTTTTTGATACTCTTTAAATTTGAAAAATATCCAAAAAAATCCTCTCCTACAAGTTTTAACTCTTCAGCTCTAGCTAAATTTTGTTTTATCTTTCCAAAATCAACAACATTTTGTTTTGAATGTTTTTGAAATTCACTACAAATTTCGTAGTCGCTTAACGAATTTTGACTTTTGTTTAAAATGTCTAAAATGGTTGAAACCACTAAAACATCGCCACTTAACTCATTTGTAACACTACACGCCAAAGTCAAAGCTGGTTCAAATTTGGCTAGTTTTTCATCTATGTTGCGACTTGTAATGGTGGTAAAAATTCGCTTTTCTAACATTGCATCGTCTAAACCGCTAAACTCCTTGTATCGTTTTAGCTCATCGCTTACTGTTTCTATTGTTTTTGAATAGAGACCAAATTTACTCATCTTGTGCTTAAAAATATCTGCGCCAGCAAAAAGCCCCATAAAAAACGCCGCTTGTTGTAAATTTATTTTGTTAAATGTGTGTAAATTTGCTTTTAGCTTTAAAAGCAAAAGATGAGTTAATTCAAATTTAACAACCACTTCATTTGAATAAGACAAAAAATCATGCAAAAAAACCTCAACATTAAGCCCGTCAAAAACCTGCCGAATCATCGGTTCAACTTTTGTGCGTTCAAGCCCGCCGTTGCCACAGCCAAGAGGCGGAATCGAAACAGAAGTTATGTTTTGCTTTTGAATCTGCCAAACCAAATTTGCAAGCCCACTCTCTATAAACTCATACCTAGACCGCTCACGCCACTTATCTTTTGTCGGAAAATTTGCGATGATCTTTCCGCACTCTTCATACATTAAGACATTGCCGACACTACACTGACGTTTGTTGCACTGCTCTTTGTAAAATTCGAAATTTCTCGGAAAACGCTTTTTGAACTGTGCCGCAAGTCCCTTTCCCATAAAACCTTCACAATTTACAGTGTTTATAAGACAATGAGCACCACTTGTAAAGATATCGTCATTTACGAATTTTATCATTTTTTATCCTTAACATTTTGGGGCACCTCTAAAAAACCACTTAATGAATTTTGGTGGCTTGCTTTACAGGAAACATCGGCTAACGCCGAGCGCTTCGCTTGTTTTACAGGAAACATCGGCTAACGCCGAGCGCTTCGCTTGTTTTAAAGAAACATCGGCTAACGCCGAGCGCTTCGCTTGTTTTAAAGAAACATCGGCTAACGCCGAG
>DCIZ01000040.1 GCA_002317305.1 Campylobacter sp. UBA1713 | reverse complement strand
GCTTCGCTTGTTTTAAAGAAACATTTTTGCTTTGCAAAAAGCGCTTCGCTTGTTTTAAAGAAACATTTTTGCTTTGCAAAAAGCGCTTCGCTTGTTTTAGAGATTCTACTCGCTCAAAAGGCAGGGGATTCTTCGGTCGCTACCGCTCCCTCAGAATGACGGCGTTTGTTCGTGGATTCTCGAATTTGTAGTTTTTACTCGCTCAAATTTCAGGGGATTCTTCGCCTCGCCTCGCTCCTCTAAGAATGACGGCGTGAATTCTGGCTTTTTTTTGATTCTTATAAAAAGCGTAAATTTGTCAAATTTAAAACAAATTCGAATTTACCAAAATTAAACATAAATTTAAATTTTCACCATTGTACATACGGAGTTAAGATGCAAAGTTTATTTCGCGGTTTTGAAGATTTTCGTAGTGGCAAGGTGCTCTCTCTTAGCATTTTACCCTTGCTGTTTAGTGGCGTGGTGCTTTTTGCGCTACTCAAATTTGGCTTGTTTGAGTTTGCCAGCGCTCTAAACGAGGGCGAATTTACAGGCATTTTGAGCGTGCTAAATTTCAGCTTTGTCCGCTCGCTAGTACTAGGTCTTGCAAACCTGCTCGGCTGGTATTTGGTCATCGTCTGTTCGGTCGCACTCGGCGGCGTGGTAACGGGCTTTTTGACGCCTTTTGTCGTGCGTTACATAAACGCCAAACGCTACCGCATCAGCCTTGACGGCGACGTCTCGCTCATAGCAGTTGGCGTGAGTATGCTAGGCGTTTTGTGGCGTTTTTTGCTGGTTTTTGCCGTCTCGCTCGTGCTGCTTTTCGTCCCTTTTTTAAACATTTTTGCGTTAAGTCTGCCCTTTGTCTACCTCTTTCACAAGCTCATGCTCATAGACCTCGCATCGTGTTGTTTTGACGAAAATGGCTTTGAAAATGCGGTAAAAAACGGCGTTGGCAACCGCTTTCGCATTTTTAGCGTGCTCTTTTATCTCATTTCGCTCGTGCCGTTTGTGGGCGTTTTGGCGCAACTTTTTTTCGTTAGTGTATATGCAAATTTGCTTCTTGACACACTTTCTCGTAAAAACGCATGAAACTTCGACTCATCTACAGCTATAATGGCGCAAAATTTTCTGGCTCACAAACACAGCCAGAGGGCACGGCAGTAGAGGATGCTTTGGAGCGAGCGCTGGCAAAAGTGGGCGTTTTTGGCGGTGTTTTGTCTAGCTCACGCACAGACAAGGGCGTTCACGCTTTGAGGCAAGTTAGCACGGTCGAGGTAGGAGAGTGGTGGCGTTTTCGGCTGGATGTTTTTAAACGTGAAGTAAACAAACACCTGTGTGGCGATGTGGTTTTGGGCGAAGTGAGCGAGGTAAGTGAGAGTTTTCAGGTGCGGTTTGATGCGTCTGCTAGGAGTTACCGATATGTTTTGTTTCATGGTAAAAAGTCGCCTTTTTTGGAGGATTTTGTCTTTTTTTGCGAAAAACCAAATTTAAAACGGCTAAATTTGGCGCTTAAAGCGTTTGTCGGGGAGCATGATTTTAGCGGTTTTTACAAACTCGGAAGTGATGAAAAAAGCCCTGTAAGGCATGTTTTTGAGGCGTTTGCATATGAGCGTGGCGAGATGACGTTTTTTAAATTTAAAGCAAATGGATTCTTGCGAAGTCAGGTGCGTTTGATGGTGGCAAATGCTTTAAAAGCGGCACAAAGCGAGGCAAATTTGTCGCGGTTTTTGTCTAGTTTTTCGCCGCTTACAAAGATGCCCGCACCTGCTAGTGGGCTCTACCTCGTGCGAGTGTTTTACGTTCGGAATGCGGAAAACGGAAAACGGAAAGCGGAATTTGCGTAAATTCGCTTTTTCGTGAATTTAAAGAAACATTTTTGCTTTGCAAAAAGCGCTTCGCTTGTTTTGACTTTTTGACTTGCTTAAAAGGCAGGAGATTCTTCGGGCTAACGCCCTTGCAAATGACGGCGTTTTTTCAGGCTTTTTAACCGCAAAATTCCACACTTCAAACAGACCAAAAACAGACCAAAAACAGACCAAAAACAGACCAAAAACAGACCAAAAACGCTTTTCTTAACAAAAGTTTAAAAAACTATTTACAAAGTTAAATAAATGTTAGATTAAGTTAAATTTAGCTAAAATGCCCTCATTTATCAACGAGGAATTCCACATGAAAGAGTTGTTTTTATTTTCAAATTTCATCGAAGCAAGCACGTCGTTTGCTTACATTTTTCACTTCTTTTTGGTCGTTTTGATCATTTTGGCGCTTGCATATTTTGCCACAAAAAAGCTCACGCTTATCCCGCGCGGTCTCCAAAACATCTTTGAGGCGTTTGTGAGTTTGGTAGAGGGCATGGGCACGGAGACGCTTGGTAGCAGAGAGCTTGCTAGACGCTACTTGCCGCTTGTGGCGACCATCGGCTTAATAGTCCTTGTTAGCAACCTAATAGGCGTCATTCCGGGCTTTGAGGCGCCGAGTGCGAGCCTAAATTTGACACTGGCACTTGCGCTTTGTGTGGTTTTTTACTACAACTTTGAGGGTGTTAGACGACAAGGTTTTATCGCCTATTTTAAGCACTTTTTAGGACCAAACAAATGGCTAGCACCCATCATGCTTCCAGTTGAGATCATCTCGCACCTCTCTCGTGTGGTTTCACTCTCGTTCCGTCTTTTTGGTAACATAAAGGGCGACGACCTCTTTTTGATGGTTGTTTTGAGCCTTGCGCCTTTTGTCGCGCCGTTGCCAGCTTTTGCGTTGCTTAGTTTTATGGCGTGTTTACAGACCTACATCTTTATGACTTTGACCTATGTCTATCTTGCAGGTGCTGTGGTGGTGCAACAAGAGCACTAAAAAGCGTCTTTTTTGCCAAAAATTGCCTAAATTTTTAGCATAAGCAGAGAGTAGATAACAAACATGTTTAATTTTTACAAAACCTAAATTTATGGAGGGAGAAGATGAGCTATCCACGACTTTTGGCTGACATTGGTGGGACAAATGCGCGTTTTGCGCTAGAAAACGAAAATGGCGAGTTGGAACACATTAGGACTTTGCCGTGTGCTGACTTTAACACCGTCGTCGATGCAGCGCGATCTTACATATCTAGTGCGGGTGATCCGCGTGTCAAATTTGCAGCGTTTGCCATCGCAAATCCCGTTACGGGCGACTGGGTTCAGATGACGAATCACCACTGGGCGTTCTCCATCGAGACGACTAGGCAGCTTTTGGGGCTTGAAAAACTACTACTCATAAACGACTTTACCGCACAGGCTTATGCGGTGGCAAATTTAAAAAGCGATGAATTTGTTCAGGTCGGCGGCAAAGAGGCGCTAGAAAATTTCCCAAAAGCGGTCATCGGTCCTGGCACTGGGCTTGGCGTTAGTGGGCTAATTCCAGACGGGCGTGGCGGTTATGTGGCACTTGCAGGCGAGGGCGGACACAACACCTTTCCGCCGTTTGACGACACGGAGCTCTTTTTGTGGCGTTACGCAAAGGCAGAATTTGGGCACGTGAGTGCGGAGCGGTTTTTAAACGGTGCTGGGCTTGTGATGATCTATGAAGCACTTGCTCACAGAGATGGCGTAAAGTGTGAAAAGCTTTTGCCTGCTGACATTAGCCGTTTGGCACTTAGTGGCGAGTCGCCGTTGTGTAGGCAGGTGCTTGATCTTTTTTGTGCGATGCTAGGCACGGTGAGTTCAAATTTGGCTTTGACACTCGGTGCGCGTGGCGGCGTTTACATCTGTGGCGGGATCATTCCGCGTTTTGTGGAGTATTTTAAGACGTCGCCGTTTAGGAGTCGTTTTGAAAACAAAGGGCGATTTGACGCCTACCTTGCGGCGATTCCTGTCTTTGTAGTAACGGCAAAATACCCCGGAATTTCTGGCGTTGCCATAGCACTAAAAAACGACCTCGCAAACAACGGCGTAGTTTAAATTTGCGTTTTTGTGGTAAATTGTAATATGACAAAATGCTTTCTGCCAGCCTCCGCCAAATTTTAGCCAAAGGCGAAAAGAGAGTTTTGGTGGAGGCTAAAAAGGTTTGTTTGAACAGGAATTTAGAAAATGGTTACATTATATCATGGTAGCAATCAATATGTTGAAAATCCAAAAATATTGAAGTCTAAAAGAGCTTTGGATTTTGGAGTAGGTTTTTATTTGACTTCAAGCATGACACAGGCAGGGAAATGGGCAAAATCTGTAACATTGAGGCGTGGAGTTGGGACTCCTATATTGAACATTTTTGAATTTAATGAAAATGCTAATGATTTGAAAATCCTTAAATTTGAAACGGCAAATGTGAGATGGTTGGATTTTGTAGTAAAAAATAGAAAAAAAATGCCTGTTATTAAAAACTATGATTTAATAATCAGACCTGTTGCAAATGATTCGACATTGTCTGTCATCAATGATTATATGGATGGACGATATACAAAAAAAGAAGCGATAAACCATCTGTTGCCACAGAACTTAAAAGATCAGTTTGCTTTTTTAACTGAAAAAGCGTTAAAATACTTAAAATTCACAGGAGCAAAAAGATATGAGTAAAACAAATTCACGTTATCTTGATTTTTTTGACCGTCATGTTTCAAAGATGATTTGTGAGAAATACGGAATGTCGGAAATGGATTCGATTCGTTCTTTTTTGACTTCTGAAACTTATAAAATGTTAGAAATCGAAGAGACTGAAATTTTTACAATGAGTCCATTTGCCGTTTTTGATATGTGGGAATGCGAAAAAATCTCCGGCGATCCTAGAATGTCAGTTTACATAAGGGGATAAAATGAGTAAAGAGAGTGAATTTTTTATCTATCTTATGGAACGATATGCAGAGTATAAAAAAACTTCTGCTACAGAAATTCTTGCACAGTGGGACAAGCTTTGCATTACAGATATGATTTACAATCTTTACGAAATATATCATTGTGAAGCGCTTGAAAACGCCTTTGATGATATAGATGAACTTGTTCAGGAGAGATTAAAAGGGTTACCAACAGCAACATAAACTCTGTAAAATCCTATAAAATAATATAATTATTTTATAGATATATAAG
>DCIZ01000057.1:18401-22373 GCA_002317305.1 Campylobacter sp. UBA1713 | reverse complement strand
ATTTCAAGAAATGTTTTGTGCTCTTTTTTTGTTTTAAAACGAGGAGAATACTAGCGTATTTGACGAGTTTTAAGGCAAAAAAGCGCCAAAACAGGCTTGAAAACAAGCGAAGCGCTCGGCGTTAGCCGATGTTTCCTGTAAAGTGAGCCATTAACTTTCGTTTAAGTAGTTTTTAGAGATGCCCTTAAGCGAAGCGACCCCATTCGGAAAACAGAATGCGGAATGCGGAATGCGGAATGCGGAATTTGTCAAAATTCGCTTTTTTGCAAATTTGTTTGTCGATTCTTGACACTCGCAACTTTCCGCATTCTGCATTCCGCAATCCATATGTAAAAAGCTAACGCTTTTTATTAGCCCCTCGCCACCGATTTTTTCGCTTTGGTCTCAAAAATCGGTGGCGAGGGACGAGCGACGGGGCTTTCGCCCCTGCGACCCCATTTCTGAAAATAGAGTGCAGAGCCTGCGATTCTCTAGAATCGATAAACTAACGCCGTCATTCTGAGGGAGGCGTAAGCCGACCGAAGAATCCCCTGAAATTTGAAGGAGTAGAATCTATAAATTCGCTTTTTCGTGAATTTTAAGATTCTACTTGCTTTCCAGGCAGGGGATTCTTCGGTCGGTAACGGAAAACAGAGTGCGGAAAACGGAATTTGTGAAAATTCGCTTTTTCATGAATTTAACGATTCAGTAGAATCGCAAATTCCGCACTCCGCACTCCGAATGGGGTCGCAGGGGCGTAGCCCCCGTCCCTCTGTCCCGCCGCCGTTTTCTTTTGAGATTTATCGAAAAAGAAAACGGCGGCGGGACTTTTAAAAAGCGTTAGCTTTTCATATGGAAAACGGAATGCGGAATTTGTGAAAATTCGCTTTTTCGTGAATTTGACGATTCTGTAGAATCGCAAATTCCGCATTCCGCATTCCGAACGCACTCCAAATTCACCACATTTTCCGAATCACTTCACACTCAAATTTGGCGAATTTTGTGCCTCAACACTCTCTGGAAAACGCGTCTTTAAAGTGGTGTAAAATCTGTAAGCATCCGCTGTTTGCCCCACTTTTTCAAAGCTAACCGCCGTGTGGTAAAGCAGTGTCGGCATAAATTCACTTTTGGCGTTTTCGCGCAAACTTTTTTGGTAGTAAGAGATAGCCGTGAGATACTCTTTGTTAAAAAACGCCACTTCGCCTAGCCGAAAATTTACAAAAAACGGCGACTCACTCACCACTTTTTGGTAAAGCTCACGCGCTTTTATGAAATTTTTCGCCTCAAAAGCCTCGTTTGCCACACGCAAAACCTCCGCTGAACTCAAAATTTTAGCCGAGTCTATAGCCGCAAATTCAGGGTCAGCGTTTAAAACTCGCTCAACATTTGCCTGCTGAACGGTAGAATTTAGCGAAGCCACAAGCGCATTTAGCGAATTTATCTGCGCGCCTAATATGTTTATGTTTCGGTTTTGCAAATTTATGGCGCTGTTTGTCCCACGTCTAAGCTCGGCTATATTTTTGCTCATTATGGCGACATTTGAGTCGGTTACATTTACGCTTTTTGTGAGAATTTTACTGGTCTCGACCACTTTTGTAAGGTCAGAATCTAGGCGTTTGTTTGTAAATTTAAGCGAATTTTCTAGCTCACTCATGCGTGCATTTAGCGTTTTTACCTGCGAATTTAGGCTAGTCATAAGCGAGCGAACACCCTCAAAACTCTCCTGCAACTCTGCCAAATTTGAATTTAACGCACTAATCTTCTGTCTGTTTAGTGCCACGTCGTTCTCCACCGCACCAAAAAGAAGTGTCGCGCCCGCCAACAAAAACAAAAAAGCACGCTTTACGCTAAACGCTCTCATGGCAAGACCTTTATGTCCACACGTCTGTTTTGAATGCCGCACGTCTTTGTGTCAGCACAAAGTTTGTTGCCGTCTCCGTTACTAAGCACTTTAAACCTGCTAGCTGGAATTCCCGCATCCACAAGCGCGGTTTTTACCACTTTTGCGCGTTTGATGCCTAGCACAAAATTATACTCATCGTTGCCCCACTCGTCGCCATTGCCCTCGATGACAACCGTGCCTTTTGTGTTTTTTAGGTAGTCGGCGTTGTAGACGATGGCTTGCTGCATCGAGTCGCTGATGGTGCTCTTGTCAAAGTCAAAATATATAGGGTTTAGTTTGCCCGCCGATGCGCTTACTATCTCGCCCATGTCCTCTGCCTCTGTTACGCCTGCCGTTGGTGGCGTTTGTGGCGCAGAAGGCGAAAAGATGTTGTTAAATTTTTCGCATCCTGCAAAAAACATCGCCGCAAATACAAAAATCAAAATTTTTTTCATCAAAATCTCCTTAATGGTAGCCGTCTCACCAGTCAAACGACTGCATCTTTGAGACGCTCAGTGGGAAAGTTAGCCCCTTGTTTTCGTCTATGCGAATGAGTGCTAGTGCAAACTGCGAGCCGACTTTTTTCACATACAAAACCGCCTTTGCATCGGCACTAAAACGCGGCTGAACGTTGTAGCCGTTTGGCGTTAGCTGGCGGACATAGTCGCTTTTTGTAGAGACAAGGTAGAGGTTAAAAGTAGGCTCATCGCCCTCGTTTCTACTCTCTCTACTCGCATAAACGGCGTAGTTGCCACGTGCTGTAAGTGCAAAGTTGTTTTTGCCGTGCATCACCACTTGGTCAGTTACTGTGCCTGCTAAATTTGTCGCAAAAATGGTCGGAAAGCCCAGCCTCTCGCTCACAAAATATATCTTTTTTTCGTTTTCTGCAAAAACCGCCCCCAAATCGCTCCCGCTATATTTTGAAATTTGCTTCAAAACGCCCGTGTTGAAGTCATACATGTAGATGTCGCTGTTGTCGTTTGGCGACATAGTCAGCAAAACTTTATCGCCGTTTGCGCTCACGTCAGTAGCCACTAGCATGCCCTTTGACGAGGTGATGTAGTCGCGCTTTTTGTTTGCGATGTCATAGCGGTAGAGTGTCGGTGCGCCCTTTGGAAACGCCGTGTAGTAAAACGCCGTTTGCGCTGCGTTTGCCCACTTTGGAAACAAATTTAGCCCGCCTTTTACCACCACGTTTAGGTAGCTAAGCGTGTAGTCGCCCACTGCTATCTCACTCTCGCCGTTTTCTGTGTAGTAAGAGACGATGACGCTTCTGTTCATCCACTCTACGTTACCAAGTGAGAGTTTTTTGGTAACGGCTGAAACCATCGAGTGCGAAAGGTAGGGAAATTTTGCCTCGCTGTTTTGCTGAAAAGTGCCTTCAAATTTTGCGCCGTTTTTGGTCGAAGAGACGGTGTAACGAACACTTAGTCCATCTTTTTCCACAAGCTGATAACGCAAGATAAACGCCGCGTTTTCTTTGTTGACAAAGCTGTCTGTGTAGCCCGCTGCTAGCTGTTTGTCTACTACGTTAAACGCCGCACTCGCTTTTAGGTCTGTTATGACCATCCTAAAAAACCGCTCTTTTATGGCGCTGTTTACCTTTTCGCTAGCGTCTTCAATGGCGATTTTTGGTGCGTTGCTAGCTCTGTTTACGACTGCGATGGTCGCATCTGCTGCAAAAACCGCCGAAGCAAACAAACCAAGAGATAAAACCCATATAAACAACTTTTTCATTTTGATTCCTCTTTGTAAATTTGGCTAATTATAATGAAATAAAGTTAAAATCTAATAAATGCTAACAAAACGGTGCAAATTTGCTGGAAACAGAATTTGCAGTTATCAAAAAAGCATAAACAGAATGACGGAGTTGGTTTGTGCTTTTTTAAGAATCGCAAATTTCAGCACTCCGCACTCCGAACGCATTCCGTTTTCTGTTTTCCGTTTTCTGAATGGGGTCGCAGGGGCTTGCCCCCGCCCCACCGTCCCGCTGCCGTTTTCTTTTGAGATTTATCGAAAAAGAAAACGGCAGCGGGACTAAATAAAAAGCGTTAGCTTTTTACATACAGAATGCGGAAAACAGAATACAGAAAACGGAATTTCGTAAATTC
>DCIZ01000057.1:6311-18379 GCA_002317305.1 Campylobacter sp. UBA1713 | reverse complement strand
AAATTCGCTTTTTCGTGAATTTGTTGTCGATTCTAGAGAATCGCAAATCTCCGCACTCCGCACTCCATATGTAAAAAGCTTCGCTTTTTTATAGTCCCTCGCCACGTTTTCTTTTCGCTAAAAGCTCAAAGAAAACGTGGCGAGGGACGGGGGGACGGGGGCTTCGCCCCTGCGACCCCATTTAAGAAAACAGAATGCAGAAAGCGGAAAACGGAATTTGTGAAAATTCGCTTTTTTGTGAATTTAAAGATTCTACTCGCTCAAAAGGCAGGGGATTCTTCGGTCGCTACCGCTCCCTCAGAATGACGGCGTTAATTTGACGATTCTGTAGAATCGCAGTTTTCCGCTTTCCGCTTTCCGCTTTCCGCATGCATTCCGTTTTCCGCATTCCGCATTCCGCATGCATTCCGTTTTCTGCATTCTGCATTCTGCATTCTGAATCTAGTCGATTCTATCTATCAAAAACATATTTATAGTCGTTGCCGTTTGTGGCTTTGGAAACGTTACGCCTTTTAGTTGCTGCAAAAAGTCGCGAACTTTTGCGTTAAACGCGTTGTTGTAAGACTTCTCCACTATCCTATACTCAAATTTACCATTTTTGTCTATCAGGATGCTAATCTTCGCTCGCTCGTTGCCATTTGCCTTGTAACGCACCCACCGCCGCTGAACTATCTGCGTTACTCGCCCCATAAACGCATCATAACTCCCGTCTGTCTGCGTATTTAGCCCCGTAAATTCGTTTTTGGCTATGATGTCGTTTTGTGAAACGTTTAAAGCGACGCTTTTTACCTGCCCCACTTCGCCCTTTGCCTCTGCATCTTTTTTTAGCTTGTCAAGATTCACGCCGCCAAAAAGCTCGTCAAAATTCACCGCCTCTTCGCCCGTCTCGCCCGCTACCGCATCGGCACTCGCCTCGCTAGCACCCACGCCCGCATCAGCACCGCCACTCATCTCGCTCGCCTCACTCGGTGCGTTTTCAGCCATCACGATGTCTATAAACGCGTTTGAACTAGCACTAAATTTGGTTATGGTCTCTACATTTACCAGCTTGTAAAGCACGCCAAAAAGCAACGCCACATATAACACAACTGCCGTTAAAAACGCCTTTAAGTTAAGACGCGAAAAGTTTACATTATCCATTTGTCTCCAATGCCACTCTGTTAAAGCCCGCGTTTTTGACGCTTTTTAAGATAAACATAACGTCCTCGTAAAAAAGCATCTTGTCGGCACGGATGAAGACTTGCGAATTTTTGTTATATCGCTCGCCCAAAAGCAAAAGATGGCTAGCCAAGTCGCCAAAACCAAGCGTGTCTTCGTTTATGTAGATGGTCTTTTTTGCGTCCACACGGATGGTTAAATTCTCTTTTTTCTGTGAAATCACACTCTGTTTTGAGCCGTCTGGCAGCGCTATCTGCTCCTCGTAAAGCATCGCTGGTGTAGTTACCATGAGAATCGCCAAAAGCACAAGCATGATGTCCACAAGTGGCGTTATGTTTAGCTCTGGACTTTCGTTTAAGTCAAATTTACCCATCACTCACTCCTGTAGCTTGCTAGTAGCACTATAGACTCGCGTTTTAGTAGGCTCAAAAGCTCTTGTGCTTTGCGTTTTAAGACGAGGTTAAAGGTGTAGGCTGGAATGGCGACAAAGATGCCCACGCCTGTAGCGACCAGTGCTTCGCTAATGGCAGGTGCTATGACGCTAAGAGAGTTGTTGCCGTCTCCCATCACGCTAAACGTTTGCAAAATGCCCACGACCGTCCCAAAAAGCCCTATGAAAGGTGCTGTAGAGGCGATGATGGATAGCCACGTGAGCCCGCCTGTGGCACGCTGCTCGCAGTTACTGAGGCAGACGTCTATGCGTGCTCTGCTTACGCCGCCGTTTATGTAGCTAGAAAAAGCTGAATTTATCTCGCTTAAATTTACGTCATCTATGAGCCCGTTTAGAACTTTTTGCTCTTTTGCTTTCCACGCGCTAAGATATACCCAACGTGCGAGTAAAATGGTAAAAGTCAAGATAAAGTAAAAAGACAACCACGCCAAAACCAAAACGGTAATGCTACTACTTCTGTTTAGATAAGTCAAAAAAAGATCGAACATAAAATCACCTTAAGAACTAAAATTTCTGCATTATAACAAAGTTAAGTTAAAATTTAGCTTGGACTGGTGAATTTGCTTTTTATGGCGGTGGTTTAAATGCTAGTCTGTGCAGTTGCATGGCAAATGCTCACCAAACTCCTCTTCGTTAATCGTCCCGTTTAGAATTTTTTCATACACAAGATCTTCTCTAAAAAATCCAGCCCTTTCAACCAGTTTACTTTTTCGCTCTCGATTTTCAGCAACTAGATCTCTTGAATATTTGCGCTCCATCTTTGCCCACCACGCAACCTTACACGGCAAAGTTTCGCCACAATCTTTACCAAGAGAGACAAGCTTTTTGATTCCTTTCATGAAACAAAAAACGCAGTTTCCGTAGTTGCCACTTTTGTCTAACTCTAGGTCAAATGGCTCATTTTCCCAAAATTCAAAAACATCGCTAGCACAAATTTTCCACTCTATCAAAGGCATGTAGCAGTGCTCCAAACCATCTGGCAAGTAAGCATGACACGAAAAGTCAAGCGAATTTAAAAGATTTCTCAATTCCGCATTTTTGCAACTTTTTAAAACGCGAGCTTGCATTTTGTTTATGCGACGAATCTCATCAGCCCGAAAGCCGATGAAAGTTACATATTCGCCTCCGTTTTGAAAATTTAACAAATTTGCCATACGTTTTGCGATAGGCACATTTGTAAAATCAGCAAATTTAGCCTCATCTCGCACCAACTTTTGACTTAGTAAAAATTCTTTTTTGGCTAAAAATATCTCTTTTGGCACACTGCCACCTTTGTTTTTGTGCATCTCAAAAAGCACTTCGCCATCCACTAGCGAGCGTTCTCCAAAGTGCCCGAGCCGTTCTATTTTTTTTGCGCCACTTAACCACGATCTCATAAAAGCTTTTGTAACGTTCATTTTCATGCCTATAGTGCACGTTCTGTTGTCAAGATTTGGCACGCCACCAGCGTAGCTCATGAGCTCCTCAAAAACCTCACCATTTTGTTTGTAGCCGTTTTGATTCTGCTCACTAAACGGCTGGTCGTTACAAATTCGAAAAGAAGCAAACCTCGCATACACGCCGTTTTTTGTCGCATCTTCATATGTTTGGTATTCGGTAATGAAAAAAGGAATGCCAAATTCACTTTCACAACGTTTTTTACACTCTCTAACAAAATCATAAGTTGCAGGATGCTCGCAACTTGTGTTGTTAAAAACAACAACATCACCACGTTCATTTTTCAGCACATTTTCTCGTAAAAGACGAAAAAGCAAATATCCACTTGTGCGTCCTCCGCTAAATTTTACCACATGTGGCAAATTTTCATGCCTCTCGTCAAAATAGTTAAAGCTCACTAAAAATCCTTTCTAACTCATTTTTTATAACAGCTGATGGCAAAATTTCAAAGCTTCTTGTAATGCTTTCGATGCCAATTTTTCTTAATAGTTTGTTAAATTTCTCCTTTTTGCCATCTTTTTCAATGTTGTTTGAAAATTTTTCTACCACAAATGCAACCAAAACATCTCGCAAATTTGGTAAAGCAAATATCGTCATTCCGCCACCCATTCTCATGACAAATTCATCATATATGCTAGGGTGTTTACTAAAAAAATCAAATTTAGCCTCTGTTTTAAATTCATCAAATTTAGTAAAACTTATCCACATCTTTATGTAGGCTTTACAAATGTAGTGAGACTGCAAAACACCTTTAAAACCTCTGTTTTCGGCAAAACCATAAAGACGTCTAAAAAAATTGTTTCGCACTTTTTCTAAGTCGTTTTCATATTTACCTTCGTTATCTTTTATCAAAAAAGATGGCTCTATCTGCCCATTTAAAACAAGCTGCAACACAGTTGAAGCCAGCTTACTTTGTGAGTCTATCTTATAAATAAAATCGCTTCCAAGCACTGAAAAAAGCTCTTTTGCGTAAGAAAACGGCATATTTTTAAATTCGTTAAAGCTCAGTTTTCTGTCAAATTTGCTTATGTCAATCTCGTTTTTTATAGTTTCTAACGAAAAATAACGCCCGATAAAACAAATAAAATCTTCCCTGTCTAAACACGCATTTTGAAGTTCTAATATTTTTTCATAATTTAGCTCTTTTATGCCAATATCTTTTTTAAAATCTTCAAGCTTACAGCTCATCTCAAACTCTTTCATCTTGTCTCCTTTGAATCTGTTCTTGCAAAATCAAGCCCCACAAAAGTTGAAGCTGCTTCGCTACACGAAAAAGCTTCGTCTTTAATGTCTGCAAATCCTTGTTCTTTTAAGCGTTCAAAAACATCGTCAAAGTTAGAATATTCACACTCATCATTTTCAAGTTTTTTTATCTTAAATTCATAAAAAAACGCAGTTAAAATTTGGTTTTCAAAATTTTTGCGTATTTTATCATTTAACGGAAGGTTTTGAAAATCAGAAAATAGTTTTTCGTTTAACTCTACAAGAATCTTGCCGCCTTCGTTTGGAATGATGTGCAGTTTAAAACTTTTTAAATTCGCATCTTTGCTTTTTTCTACAGATATCAAATTTTTCAATGACTCCTCGCTCTCTTTCCACGAAGTCTTCGCTAGAATCTGCCCAGTTTTTAGCCTAACTTCTTCGCCTTGCCAAATTTTACTAACACCACTAGATGCATCAAGTTCGACTTTACGCTCCTCATCAACAAATACGATTTGTCCCAAAAAATACATCTTTCTATTTCGTTTTGAAAGAGGAATTTTTTGCACCAAAACGCCGTTTTGTAACTCGCCTTCAGCTACAACTTCACAACGAAAAAGCGCGTGTTTGTCTACTACGCTTGTGGTAAATTTAGCGTTGCCTTCGCTCAAAAGTTGTGTCAAAAAACTATCGCCAGTAAGTTTATGATGGCACTCCAAAACGCCATCTTTTACGGCAAAATCTGCCGTATAACTCACGCTAGACTCAAAATTTCCGCTGTTTTCTACTAGAATTGGATATTCAAAGCTTGTATTCATTTTTGTCTCCTAAATCACCTACTAATCACACCGAAAATCAATACAACCACCAAAATTACCGAAAAGCTCTAGTGTAACTTCTATATCTTTTGGCGCTTTTATCTTAAGCGTATTTTTATCGATCTGCTCACAATCACAATTTGTGCTTTTAAATTTTTTAACCTCAACGCCATCTTCTAAGTGCGTATATCTGTCACAGCTAAGATCTGTGCCATCTTGAGCTAAAAGTCGCAAAATTAAACACTCTTTTGGCATAACAAAGCAAATTTGTAAAGTGCCGTTTTTCAAAAAAGATGAAAAATTTGTCAAATTTGACGCTTTTAAAGCTCGTTTTTTTCCAGAATTTTTGCCAGATTCCTGTCGTTGTTCTAGCGACATCTCGTTACCTTCGCTACCTGTTATGGTTGGTATTTTCTCTTTTGTCTCTTTTATCGTTTTGTTTTGTTTGTGTTTATTGTTTAGATCTATTGAGAATCCATCGATTTTTAGGTCAAATTTCTCCAGATCATTTTTGTCAAGCCTACTTTTGATCTCTTTTTGGAGAGTTTCAAGCTCTTTTTCTAGGCTTTTTTGGTCAGCTTTACTTAGCCTACTTTTTTGTATGTCGTTGTGCAGATTGCCTTCGGCTTTTTTTATGAGCGTTTCAAGATTCTTTTTTGGTAAGATAAGCAGACAAAAAGGCTTAAATTCGCTATATGTGTTTTTTGTAAGCCCACCGATTCTACAAGAATCTGTGATAAACATGCTGTTTCGAAAAATGGCAACTTTTGTCTCATTTGTATCTTTTTTTAGCCAAATGTCAGCGTTATTAAGCGAAATTTTTTCGTGAAAGAGAGTTTGATAGTATAAACTGGTATTTTGAAGTTCATTTTGGTTTTTTTGGATAAAACTATGCAAATGTGTAGAATTTAAAATTTGTTTTTCCTGCGAATCGCTTTCAACACTAACGATTAGACGTTTTTCTGTGATAGGAATAAAAAAGTTACTAGCACATATACAAAAGATGGTATTTTTAAGATACTCAAATTTCTCTTTTTCGTTTTTAAATTCATATTCGCTAAAATAGTTAAAATCTACAATTCCAACAACAGCAAGAGTTTCATCATACTTTCCATCCCCCCCCACATTTACAACAGATTCAAACATTTTTGGCATATTTTTTACAAAAATCTCTTCACTATACTCTTCAATAATAGGCAAATTTTCCTTTTTCAAAAAAAAACCATTTGCTGACTTTAACTCTGGCTTACCGTTTTCATTCTCCTCTTTACTACTAGCCAAAATAGCGTGTGCAGAAAAAATTTCACCATCTTGTTTACTTTTGCCATAATACAACACATATCGCAAATTTGAAGCATTAAACGCCGAAAAGTGCCCGTTTCCGTAACTTCCACTCGCGTTTTCGTCTTTTTTTTCGTTACAACCGTTGCCAAGAACTGCTATCATCTTTTTTTTGTCAAATCCTACACCATTATCTTTTACGAAAAGCACTTCAAAACACTCCTTTTTTAGCTCATTTTCTATCTGTTCATAAAAATCTTTGTTTTTGCCTTTTTGTTTTGTTTTTTCTATACGGCTAAATTTGGCTTCATAATCTTCCAAACCAACAATATCACTTTTGTTAAATTCTTTTACAAAAAACGATATTTCAGCCACTTCTTGTTTTGCTTCTACTGCCGAATCCCAACTGTTTTGCACAAGCTCTCTAATGATGTGTCTGTTTTTCTTATCGTCCGTTTGCGATGTCGAAGCGTTTGTAAAACCCTCCTCACCACCGCTAGACGAATTAAAAAATAACTTGCCTTCCAAATTTTCCATAGCATTTTCCTTGATGTTTTTTTAAAAACGATATTTTACTTAAAAGATACTTATATTTAAATTAAAAGTTACTTTACATTACACACAGATTGCTGAGTGGGAATTCCGCACTCCGCATATTCAGCCCTTTTTCAAAAAAAACCTGATAAAATAAAAGCAAAATTTGAATTTTAAGGATTTTACTATGTTAGACGTGAGAGAAGCTTTTTTGACCTTTTTCAAAAACAAAGGACACGAGGTAAAAGAGAGTGCGCCACTCGTGCCAGACGATGCCACTTTGCTCTTTACAAACGCAGGAATGGTGCCTTTTAAAAACATCTTCACCGGCGCCGTTCCACGCCCTACTCCACCTGTTCGCACCAGCTGCCAAACGTGCATCCGTGCTGGCGGCAAACACAACGACCTTGACAATGTCGGCTACACCGCTCGCCACCACACATTTTTTGAGATGCTAGGAAATTTCAGCTTTGGCGACTACTTTAAAGCCGAAGTGATCCCTTACGCGTGGGAGTTTGTAACGTGCGTTTTAAAACTACCAGTCGAAAGGCTTTACGTAACCGTGCACGAAAGCGATGACGAGGCTTTTGAAATTTGGGAGCAAACGCTAGCAAAGAGCGGACTGGACAAGAGCCACATCTACCGCTTTGGCGACCATGACAACTTTTGGGCGATGGGCGAGACAGGACCTTGCGGACCGTGTAGCGAAATTTTTTACGACCAAGGCGAAGAGCACTTTCACACCAGCGAGGACTACATGGGCGGAGACGGCGACAGGTTTTTAGAAATTTGGAATCTTGTCTTTATGCAGTATGAGCGCTCAGCTGACGGCACGCTCACACGCTTGCCAAAACCGTCCATAGACACAGGCATGGGACTAGAGCGAGTAACTGCCATCATGGAAGGCAAATTTAGCAACTACGACTCTTCGCTTTTCATGCCGCTCATAGACGAAGTGGCAAAGCTTTGCGGCAAGCCTTACATTTATGAGAGTGGCGCTAGCTACCGAGTCATCGCTGACCACATTCGCTCGGTTACATTTTTGCTAGCACAAGGGACGACCTTTGACAAAGAGGGGCGTGGCTACGTTTTAAGGCGAATTTTAAGGCGCGCCGTTAGACATGGTTACCTGCTAGGCATAAAAGAGCCTTTCATGTGGCGACTAGCTACAAAAGTAGCCGAACAAATGGGCACGCACTACGGCTACCTAAACGAAAAACTAGAAGTGGTAAAAGAGCAAATTCGACTAGAAGAGGAGCGGTTTTTTGCTACCATAGCCGCCGGGCTTGCGCTTTTTAACGAAGAGTTAGCAAAAACGAGCGAGGTGTTTAGTGGCGAAGTGGCGTTTAAACTCTACGACACCTACGGCTTTCCGCTAGACCTAACCGCTGACATGCTACGAGAAAAGGGGCTAAAAGTAGACGAAGCTAAATTTGACACACTCATGAGCGAACAAAAAGCCCGCGCAAAAGCAAACTGGAAAGGCAGCGGAGATGCAGCAGTCCAAAGCGGCGACTTTAAAGAGCTACTAGAAAAATTTGGCGAAAACAAATTTGTCGGTTACGAGACTTTGGCGTGCGAGAGTAAAATTTTAGCACTTTTAGATGCGGAGTTTAAAAGTGTAGATGCCCTAAAAGGCGAAGGCTGGGTGATGCTAGACCAAACGCCGTTTTATGCGACTAGCGGCGGACAGCACGGCGACTCTGGCGTGTTAGGAAACGCAAGCGTAGCACAGACGAAAAAATTCTTTGGGCTAAATTTAAGCGGCGTTTTTGGGGCAAATTTAAAAGTGGGCGAAGTGGTAAAGTGTAGCGTAGACCTACATCAGCGTTTAGAGACTAGACGCCACCACTCGGCTACTCACTTGCTACACAAAGCTTTAAAAGTGGTTTTGGGCGAAAGCGTGAATCAAGCAGGAAGTAGCGTCGAGGCAAACAGACTTCGCTTTGACTTTAGCTTTGGGCGCGCCATCACAAAAGATGAACTTTTACGCATCGAGGCACTCGTAAATTCGTGGATAGCCTCAGGCGTGGCTGCAAAGGTAGAAGTGATGGACATAGAGAGTGCGAAAAAGAGCGGCGCAGTGGCACTTTTTGGCGAAAAATACGGCGACAAAGTGCGGGTCATCACACTTGGCGAAAGCAAAGAATTTTGTGGCGGAACGCACGTGGAGAATTTGGGCGAAATAGGCGCGTTTTTCATCACAAAAGAAGGCGGTGTAAGTGCGGGCGTAAGACGTGTAGAAGCCATCTGCTCACAAACGGCGGTTAAATTTGCCTGCGAACTAAGAGAAAAAAGCGAACAGCTAAGCGAGATTTTCAAAGGCGCTGAACCGCTAACGGCAGTCAAAAAGCTAAAAGAGGAGGTAAAAGCGCTAAACGAGCGAGTCAAATCTAGCCAAAACATAAAACGCCTTGCGCTTAGCGAGATAGGCGGCGTAAAAGTGGTCGTGAGCGAATTTGACGGCGACTTAAAGAGCAAGATAGACGAGCTGAAAAACGAAAACGAAAAGATAGTCGCGTTTTTGGCGCACGTCGATGATGGCAAAGTAAATTTGGTTTGTGGCGTAAAAGGCGTAGCGGACGTAAAAGCGGGCGTGCTGGTAAAGATGGCGGCTAGCATCGTAGGTGGCGGCGGTGGCGGACGAGACGACTTTGCTACTGCTGGAGGCAAAGACCCGAGCAAGCTTGACGAGATGTTTAGGGCTATTTTGGGCGAGATAAAAGGGCGTTTGGCGTAAATTTTCGGTGCTTTTGTGCAGGTATTTAACAAAAAATATGACGAGCTAAAACTATACAAACAAAGCAAAAAAAAGGGGTCGCAGGGGCTTGCCCCCGTCCGCCCGTCCTCGCCGCCGTTTTCTTTTGAGATTCATCGAAAAAGAAAACGGCGGCGAGGACTAAATAAAAAGCGTTAGCTTTTTAACAAAATTTGCTTGTCTATTTGCAGATTCTCAAGATTCGCAAATTTTCATATTTTACAATCTGCAATCCGAATAATAAATTTAAATTTGGAGAAATTTGATGAGAAAAATTTTACTTTTGGGTGTCTTTTTGTGCGTGAGTCTCTTTGGTCGCACAGAAGGCGGCTTTAAAAATGACAAAGATTTTGAAAAAGGCGAAAAAGCCTACAAAGAAAAACGCCTCTTTTCGGCGGCGAAATATTTTCAAAAATCATGCGACAATGGCAACAAAGCGGGCTGTGAGATGGCATCAAAAAGCTACTTTGCGCAAGGCGAGCGCTACCGAAAACGAGACGAGAGCATAGCAAAAGGCGCTTATGAAAAGGCGTGCAAAATGGGGCACGCTGACGGGTGCTACCGCATCGGCAAAATTCGCGCAAAAGATCCAGCCAAGTGTGCTGACGCGGCAAAAGAGCTAGAGTTTGCGTGCAAAAAAGGGAACGAAAAGGCGTGCGTGGAGCTAAAAAGTGTCGCCTCAAAGTGCAAGGCTTTGGTGGGCGAGCGGTTGAGAGATGGCGGTTTTAGAGATGGCGAGTTTAACGAGCGTTTTGAGAGAGGCAAATTTAAAGAGGAAAGCAAATTTAAAGAGGAAAAAAACGAACGAAAGATGCGTGGAATTCGTGAAAGATACGATGACTAATGCAAAATAACGCCGTCATTTGCAAGGGTTACGAAGCCGACCGAAGAATCCCCTGCCTGGCGAGGACATAGAATCGCCAAATTCGAAAAAGCCCAAACAGAACGCCGTCATTCGCAAGGGAGGTAGCGACCGAAGAATCCCCTGCCTGGCGAGGGAGGAAAAAGTCAAATTTGCTTTTTTGCGAATTTGACGATTCTACTCTGTCAAATTTCAGGGGATTCTTCGGTCGGCTACGCCTCCCTCAGAATGACGGCGGTAACGGAAAACAGAGTGCGGAATGCGGAAAACGGAATTTGTGAAAATTCGCTTTTTCGTGAATTTGACGATTCTGTAGAATCGCAGAATCCGTTCTCCGTTCTCCGTTCTCCGTTCTCCGTTCTCCGTTCTCTGAATGGGGTCGCAGGGGCGGTAGCCCCCGCCCACCGTCCCGCCGCCGTTTTTTCTTTGAGCTTCAGCGAAAAGAAAAAACGGCGGCGAGACGGTGGGACGGGGGCTAAAGCCCCTGCGACCCCATGAATCGCTTCGCTCATAAATTTCCGCTTTATGAACGCATTCCACTTTCCGTATTTACAATTAAGAGAAATTTGGCTAAAATAACACTTTTGCTTTAAAAAGGACATATTTTGAAAAGAGTTTTTGAACACGAAATTCCAAACGGCGCAAAGCTGTATTTTGGCGAGAGTGCCAGCAAAAAACGCCACATAGAGAGTGTGGCTAGTAGCGTGCTAACGGCGCGAGGTTTTAGCGAGATAGTAACGCCCATCTTCACATACGAGCGTTTTAGCACCGCCATGTCGCCCATTCGCATAAGCGATGCGGCAAACAACGAGCTTTTTTTGCGCTACGACTCGACAGAAGATGCCGTGAGAATCATCAGAAAACGGCTAAAAGATAGCGGCAAAAAGTGGTTTTACATTCAGCCTGTTTTTTCATTTCCTACAAACGAATGCTACCAAATAGGCGTTGAAATTTTAGAGAGCGACGAGCTTGCCACGTGCCTTTTGTTAAGCACGGAGATCTTTGAAAAACTAAATTTAACACCCACAGTTCAGCTAAGTAACATTCAAATTCCTCGCATCATCTGCAAACTCCTAGACCTAGACATTAGCCTCTTTGAAAATGGCGAAATAGGCAAAATTCTCAGCCTAAACCTAACATGGCTAAACCGCCTAGCACTCCTAAAAGACGCAAACGACCTAAACGAAGTTGTCGCACTTGTGCCAAACGAGCTAAAAGCGCCGCTAGAAGCACTGGCAAATTTGTCTAGTAGTGTAAAGTGCCACGCCGTTTTTGCGCCGCTTTACTACTCAAAGATGCACTATTATGAGAGTTTGTTTTTTCGTTTTTTAAGCGGAAATAGCGTCTTGTGTAGCGGCGGAAGTTATGAGATAGATGGGCAAAACGCAACTGGCTTTGCCATCTTTACAGATGAGCTTTTAAAAGGCTAAAACGAGTTTATAAACAAAAAAAAGGGTCGCAAGCTTATGGGCATCTCTAAAACTAGTAAGGGGTCGCAGGGGCTTGCCCCCGCCCACCGTCCCTCGCCACCGATTTTTGAGCTTTAGGGCACCTCTAAAAAACCATTTA
>DCIZ01000057.1:354-6232 GCA_002317305.1 Campylobacter sp. UBA1713 | reverse complement strand
TTAAGAAAAAAATCTCCTAAAAACACTCTTCGAAATCAAGCCAAACTGGTTTTTAGAGATGCCCTTTAGTGAAAAAATCGGTGGCGAGGGATAAATAAAATTTGTAAAAACAAAAAAATAAAAGGAAAAAACATGAACAAAGCAGATGTAGTAGTTGGCGTGCAGTGGGGCGACGAAGGCAAAGGCAAGATAGTCGACAGATTGTGTGCGGGGTATGATGCCGTTTGTAGAAGTGCTGGCGGACACAACGCTGGGCACACCATCATCATAAACGGCAAAAAATACGCCCTTCACTTAGTCCCTAGCGGCATCCTAAACGAAGGCGTTTTAAACATCATCGGCGGCGGCGTGGTCGTGAGCCCAAAAGCACTCATAGAGGAGATGGAGCAGTTTGGCGACCTAAAAGGACGGCTTTTTGTGAGCAACAGAGCGCACCTAAATTTGCCTCACCACTCGCTCATAGACTTAGCCAAAGAGGCAGCAAAAGGCAAAGCCGCCATCGGCACGACAGGCAAAGGGATAGGTCCTAGCTACGCCGACAAGATAAACCGAGTAGGACACAGAGTGGGCGAGCTTTTAGAGCCAAAAAAGCTGGCAAATTCACTTTCAGAGGAGTTTGAGGCAAACGCTGCTTTTTTTAGCGCTTTGGGCGTAAAAGTAAAAAGCCACGCTGAGCTAACAAGCGAATTTGAGTGCTACGCCGAAGCGCTTTCGCCGCTCATAACAGACACGACAAAGATGATCTGGCAGCTTTTGGATGCGGGCAAAAAAGTGCTGGTAGAGGGCGCACAAGGGACGATGCTAGACATTGACCACGGGACTTACCCGTTTGTAACGAGCTCGAGCACGGTTACAGCGGGCGCTTGCACGGGGCTAGGAATAAGCCCAAAAGAGATAGGAAAAGTAGTAGGCATCCTAAAAGCCTACACGACGCGCGTGGGCAACGGCGAATTTGTAACCGAAGATTTTGGTGCTGACGGAGAAAGGCTTTGCGAAGTCGGACGGGAATTTGGCGTAACGACAGGACGCAAAAGGCGGTGTGGCTGGTTTGATGCCGTTAGCGTGCGTTATGCAGCAAGGCTAGATGGCGTAGATGAATTTGCGCTGATGAAACTAGACGTTTTGGACAGATTCGAAAAAGTAAAAATTTGCACCGCTTACAAATATAACGGACAAACCATAGACTACGTCCCTGCCGACCTCTCTTCGTGCGAGCCCGTTTACGAGGAGATGGCGGGCTGGGAGAGTGTAGCAGGCGTTAGACGCTACGAAGATCTGCCAGAAAACGCAAGACGCTACATAGAGAGAATCGAGGATCTAACGGGCGTGCGAGTTGGCATCGTCTCTACAAGTCCAGAGAGAGATGACACCATACTGCGGTAAATTTTGGAAAAGCAGATGAACGCTAAAACAAAACTAAATTTAAAAGCTGTTTCACTCTTTTCGAGTGCGGGAATCGCGGAGCATTTTTTAAAAGATATTGGCGTTAATGTTTTGGTTGCAAATGAACTTTTGCGAGAGAGGGCTACTCTGCACGAGCGACTATATCCACACACGAAAATGATTTGTGGCGATATTTTAGACGAAACTATTTTTAGCGAAATTCTAAAAAACACACCACCCAAAATCGACTTTTTACTGGCTTCTCCGCCATGTCAAGGCATGAGCGTAGCTGGCAAAAACAAAAACGAAACGCAGATGCGAAGCGACAAACGCAACTTTTTGGTTTTTAAAGTTCTTGAATTTGTTGAACTCAAAAAACCAAATTTTGTGTTGATAGAAAACGTGCCACCATTTTTAAAGCTTAAATTTGAATTTGAAGGAAATTTTTTAACGATAGTAGATATCATAAAACTTAAATTTAAAGAATACGAAGTCAAAGCCGACATATTTGACAGCGCAAACTATGGCGTGGCACAGACTAGAAAACGTGCGGTTGTCAGAATGTTTAAAAAAGGCTTTTCGTGGGGCGAGCCAAAAAAAGAGAGTAAAATTTGTGTCAAAGATGTTATTTGGAATTTGCCAAGCATCGAGGCGGGCGAGAGGTCAAATTTACCGTGGCATTTTGCAAGAAAACACGCTTTGGAACACATTGAGTGTTTAAAACAGACAAAAAGTGGCGAAAGTGCGCTAGACAACGCTGTGTTTTACCCAAAAAACAAATTTGGCGAGAGAATCAAAGCCTATAACACAACTTATCGCCGAATGAGTTGGGAGAGACCAGCACCTACTATCACGATGCGAAACGATGCCATTAGTTCGCAACAAAACGTCCATCCAGGTAGAGAAAAAGCAGACGGAACTTACAGCGATGCAAGAGTTTTAACACCGCTTGAACTCATGCTTTTAAGCTCATTGCCACACGACTGGGCTTTGCCACAAGATACGCCAGAAACACTAATTCGAAAATGCATCGGCGAGTGCATTCCGCCACTTTTGATTAAAAAGATAGTAGAAAAAATAGAGGTAAAAAATGACTAGACAAATTTTAAAAGATAAGTGGATTCTATATCGCCACATAAGCGATTTTGAACTGCTTTGCGAATTTGCTGTGCAACTAAAAGAATTTTCAAAAACGATCATCTCGAAAGAACAAAAGAGCAAAATGGCACAACACCTAAAAGAGATGGGACTTTACAGCGAGCGAAATCCAAATTTGGTTTTGGACGCAACCAACCACAAGATTAACCAGCTTTGTTTTTATATGTTTGGCTACAAATCAAACGGTCGTTTTATATTTTCGCCACTTGGAAATTTGTTTTTTAAACATAAAAATGACAAAGAGAGACAAAAAAAGATATTTACTGCGATGCTTTGGGCGGTTCAGTTTAGCCATCCTCACGGTGGAAGCGACAAAAAATTTCAACTTTATCCGTTTAGACTTATCTTTAAACTTCTTTGTGATGAGCGACTAGAAAGTAAACTTTACGCGTTTGAGGTTGCGTATTTGGTTATGTTTGTTGAAAATGCAAAAAGCTATGAAAATTTAGTTCAGGAAATTTTAACACTTCGCCACAAATCAAACGCCGAGCTTGAAATTCTCTTTAAAAACCAACGCCATGAACTGGTAAATGCCTCTTACGAGTGGGACTACTACGTGAGTCGTCTGTTTGAGAGTGCGGGAGTTTTGGCGAAATTTGACGGCGAAGTGATGTTTAAGTTACAACAAGGCGAAACGAAAACTTTTAGAAAAATCACACGAAATTATGTTTGCCTGAACGAAAGTGTCAAAGAATTTGTTTTAAAACTAGAAAAAGCGCATTCGTTTTTGCAAACTCCGCTAAATTTGGCTGACGAACACAGGCTTAAAATCGATGTCATAAAAGAGATTTACAGCTTTTACCCGAGCGTTTTGCTAGACGAAATAGGCGAAATAGACAGCAAAACATGTAAAATTTTAGAACTTCCAAAACTCATAGAAACATACGCAAACAACCCGCAAAACAAAACTAGCGACTTGTTTGAAGATGTTTTAGTTGAAGGTTTTAACATGTTTTGCAACGTTGAAGCAAAAAAGTTAAGCAAAGCTGGAAACACGGACATTGAGTGTCTCTACATAACAAAACAAAAAAAATTCGCCGTTGAAGCCAAATCGACCGCAAATAAACTTCTTGCGATAAATATCTCTCGTCTCAACGAACATAGAAAAAACATAGGCGGAGCTTACACCATCGTCATTACGCCTCGTTATGTGCCAGCCGCAAAGCGAGACATAGTGGGGTCAAATGTGGTTATCATCTTGGCAAACACTTTTGCTGAATTTTTATATAACTGCATCTCCAACGACATAAGAGAGATCGACTACGGCGAATTTGACGAGATAGTAAGCGCAAATTTTGGCACAGACATAAGCGCACAAATCTCAAATTTGAGCCTAAACAAATTTGGAGTTTTTCGATGCTAACACTAACAAACGAAGATTGCATGGATCTCATGGCAAGATACGAAGATGGTTTTTTTGACCTCGCCATCGTCGATCCGCCTTATGGCATTTTGAACAAAACCAAACGTGGTGGCGACAAAAAATTCAACATGAACGAATATAGCAAATGGGATATAAAACCGAACGAGGCGTATTTTAATGAACTTTTTCGTGTCTCAAAGAATCAGATCATTTGGGGTGGCAACTATTTTGGTCTGCTTTGGACAAAAAGCGAATTTAACAAGTGTTTTGTCATTTGGGACAAAAACCAGCCAGAGAGTTTAAATAATTTTTCAATGGCGGAGATGGCGTGGACATCTTTTGACAAGCCGTCAAAAATTTTTCATTTTAGTGTCAGGAAAAATCGCAACAAAATTCACCCTACGCAAAAACCTGTCGAGCTTTATGAGTGGCTACTGAAAATGTTTGCTAAAAAAGGCGACAAGATTCTAGACACGCATCTAGGAAGTGCCACCATCGCTGTGGCGTGTAGGAATCTAGGCTTTGAGCTAGTCGCGTGTGAGATAGACAAAGAGTATTTTGAAAAGGCAAATTTGTCTCTTGGGCTGTTTGATAGGTTTTAGGTCGCATTTAAAAACAAAAAAAAAACAAAAAACAAAAATGGTAAAAACATGAAAATTTTAGTAGTAAAATTCCGCCGCATAGGCGACACGCTCCTCTCGACTCCGCTTCTCTCAAATTTAGCTAGCGTTTTTCCAAATGCAGAGATTCACTACGCGCTAAACGCTGGCTGCGAGGGCGTTTTTGAGGGAAATGAGTGCGTTAGTAAAATTCACATTTTCGCGAATCCGCGCGCTTTTTTTGCCAAAATTTATGCAAAAATCAAATTTATCTTTGCCATTCGGCGTGAAAAATTTGACATCGTCATAAACTCAACCGAAGGCAAATTTGGCGTCATGCTAGGCGTTTTGAGCGGTGCAAAAACACTCGTCTCTTTTCCGACAAAGTCGCGTTTTTATAACACTCGCATAACGCACGAGGTAAAACGCAACTGGCAGACACACATGGTAGAACAAGACCTAAATTTGCTTCGCGCGCTGGGTTTTGAGCCTGTGCATAAACGCGTGGAGATGTGTGGCGTTTTACCAAAAAACGCTAGCCTTCCTGAAAAATTCGCGCTTTTTTGCGTAAGTGCTAGCGAAGAATACAAATGCGTTAGTTTGGAGATGATGGCAAATTTGGCTAGGTTTGTCATGCAAAGAGGGCTGAGCGTGGTGGTGAGTGGCGCGCCAAACGAGCACGAAAAGGTGGGTAGATTCGTGGCGCTTTGTGGCAGCGGAAAGTCAAATTTGAGTGCGGGCGAAAATGGCACAAAAGTAGTAAATCTGTGCGGGCAGTTAAGCCTGACAGAGTTTGCCGGCGTAGCTAGGCAAGCGGCGATTTACGTGGGCGTCGATACCGCCTCCTCGCACATAGCAGCTTCGCAAAACACGCCGTGTGTGGTGATGTTTGGGTCGATTCCTATGTGGCACTGGGGCGCGTGGGACAACGAAGTGGCTGGACTTTACGAGCACAAAAGCGGCGTTCAGCGTGTGGGAAGGCATGTTTGCATCACGCCAAATTTACCATGCGTTCCGTGCGCCAAAAAAGGCTGCAAAGAGAGTGGCTTTGCAAAGTGCCTGCGTGAAGAGACGGGCGAGTTCGAAGTGGCGGTAAAGGCAGAAATTTTAAAAACGCTAAAAAACGTGTGCTAAAAAATGCTAAATGACTCTCTAAAAACCGCTTGATAAATTTGAGTGGCTTGCTTTCAAAAGAAACATCAGCTAACGCCGTAGCCGATGTTTCTTTAAAACCGAGCTAAACTGGCTTTTAGAGATGCTCTTAAATTTACTTTTTCGCCTTTTCCATGCCGATGAGCTCCATAGCTTTCTCTTTTGAGATGTTTAGGGTTTTCATGAGGTTTTGAAGTGCTTGTTGCATGCCTTGCTGCATGCC
>DCIZ01000057.1:0-167 GCA_002317305.1 Campylobacter sp. UBA1713 | reverse complement strand
TGCCACAGCACGCTTTGCCGCCACTTTTGCCGCTACCGCTTCTGCCCTCGCCTCCGCTAGCTCCCTTTGCATCGCTCTCTCGTGAATTTCTAGATCATAAGTTCCTAAAATAAAATCCATCATACCAAAAACCTCCGTCTTGTGTAAATTTAGGGCATCTCTAAAAA
>DCIZ01000058.1:13794-35883 GCA_002317305.1 Campylobacter sp. UBA1713 | reverse complement strand
AAACCATGCTAAAAGATGACATTTTGGCTTAATTGCCAAAATATAACGCTTTTTTGTAGTCTCGCTGCCACTTTTTCTTTTCGACTTTGGCTCAAAGAAAAAGTAGCAACGGGACGGGTGGACGGTGACTACCGCCATTGCGATCTCTTTTTAGAATGTAGAGTGTGGAAAATATAATGCTGAATTTATAAAAATTCGCTTTTTCGTGAATTTTGACAAATTTATTCGCTTAAAAATCGTGCCAAATCTGCCTTTGCATCTGTGCCAATGAGGCGAAGATCGTAGTTTTTTACCAAAAAATTCAAAATATCTTCGTTGAAGAATCTAGGCACACTCGGACCGACATGTATCTTTTTTACACCCAAACTAAACAACGCAAGCAAGATAATGACCGCTTTTTGCTCCATCCACATAAGCACTATCGAGAGTGGCAAGTCGTTTAGTGCGATGCCTGTCGCTTCGCTAAGCGCTAGTGCGACTGCGACTGCGCCGTTGCTGTCATTGCACTGACCTAAGTCTAAATAGCGTGGAATTTGTGTGCCTGGCACGAAACCAAAGTCAAAGTCGTTGAATCTAAATTTGCCACAGCTTGAAGTCAAGATGACGCAGTTTTGCGGCAAAGAGAGTGCGAGTTCGCGGTAGTATTCACGCCCTTTGCCCGGCGCATCGCAGCCTGCTATGACGAAAAATTTGCGAATTTTGCCACTCTTAACGGCGTCTAAAATTTGTGGCGCAAGTGCTAAAATGCTTTTGTAGTGCGCGCCTGTCGTAAGTGTCTGCCCTTCGCAACCAAAATTTATATCGCCAAGTGCTATGGCACGCTCGATTAGCGGTGAGAAGTCATCGTTTTCTATGTTTTGGATGCCGTTTGTGCTGGCTATTTGGTAGCCAAAGATGCGGTCGGCGTATGTGCAACTGGCACGAAGTGGGACGATGCAGTTTGTCGTCATGAGGATAGCACCGCCAAATTCGTTAAAAAGACGCGTTTGGTCAAACCACGCTTTGCCGATGTTGCCTTTTAGGTGGGCGTATTTGCGTAGTTCTGGATAGCCGTGAGCTGGTAGCATCTCCGAGTGTGTGTATATGTTTATGCCTCTGCCTTCGGTGGCTTTTAGCAAAAGCTCTAACGCACGCAAGTTGTGCCCGCTAACGAGAATCGCCTTGCCTTCGGCTCTGTTTTGGCTAACTTTTACAGGTGTCGGAATGCCAAAGCGAGACGTGTGTGCTTCGCTAAGAAGATTCATGCACTCAACGCCAGCTGTGCCGACTTTTAGGAGTTGGGCGATGTGCGAGTCGAAGTTGAAATTTGAATTTGTAAGCGTAAAGTAGAGTGTGTCGGCTATAACACGGTCGATGTTGCTCGTGTCGGCGCCGAGTTCGCTGGCGTGATGGCGGTAGGCACTAAGCCCTTTTAGCCCAAAAATCATCGTATCTTGTAAACGCGAAAGTGTCGCGTCTTTGCCACAAGTGCCTGCTGACTGACCCTTTGCGCCGCAACCTTCTGGCGCACTCATTTCGCACTGATGGCAAAACATTTGTAACTCTTTTTCCATTTGTTTCCTTTTGTAAATTTACCCGCATGCAAAGTGGTGGCATTTTACAAAAAAATTTTAGAAAATATATTGACTGCTGTCAATGCTAAACAAAAAGAAAAATTATTAGGTGAGAAAATTTAGTTTAACTCATCTTTTGAGATATGCGCCTACATTTTGCTAATTAAGCCAAAATTCAGTTTCGGTTTTTAGTCGCCTCCATTCCTTCCGAAAAAAACCCTCACAGCCCGCCAAAACGTCTGTGTGCGGTGAAAAATTCACTTGCTATTCGTCCCAACTCCTCTTTTGTAAAGTCTGGAAAAAGCGTGCGTGTGAAAGCCATCTGCGCATAGCTTATCTGCCAAAGCAAAAAGTTGCTTACACGCACGTCGCCGCCCGTCCTCACAAGCAAATCCACATCGCCAAATTCCGCCGTGTCAAGTGCCGCTGCCACACTCGCTTCGCTCAGCTCCACGCCCGCCTCCACCACACGCCTGGCCGCTCGCACTATCTCGTCTCGTCCGCCGTAGTTTAGCGCCAAAACCAAATTTAGCTTTTGGCAGCTTTTAGTTCTCTCTTTTAACGCCCGTGCCACACTTTGAATCTGCTCGCTAAAACGCCCAAGCTCGCCGATGGTGTGAAATTTTATGTCGTTTTTGACAAAAAGCTCCACTTTTTCACGCAAAAACCTCTCCAAAAGTCGCATCAAAAATTCCACTTCCACTTTTGGACGCGACCAGTTTTCTGTGCTAAACGCATAAAGCGTTAGCGTTTTTACTCCGTTTTCTATACAAAATTCACACAAACTCTCTATTACGTTTGCGCCTTTGGCATGCCCGTCTGTGCGAATCAGCCCGCGACTTTTCGCCCATCGCCCGTTGCCGTCCATTATGATGGCTAGATGTTTCAACTCATTCACAAATTTCTCCTGTTTTTACAATGCACGTTTTATGGCTGCTCGCGCCTCTCTGTCTGCCTCTCGCCGTTTTATAGTTTCACGTTTGTCGTGCAAATTTTTTCCCTTTGCTAGTGCCACGCACGCCTTTACTCTGTTGCTTTCGTTAAAGTAAAGCGAAGTGATGACAAGCGTGAAACCGTCCTGTGTAACCTTGCCCAGCAAGCGGTCTATCTGCTTTCTGTGCAACAAAAGCTTTCGTGGCGCGCGTTCATCTGGGCGAAAAAAAGAGTGCGTAGTAGTAAGGTGCGCAATGTGTGCATTTAGTAGCCATGCCTCGCCTTTTATGACACGAACAAAGCTATCTTTTAAATTTACACGCCCAGCACGAAGTGCCTTTACCTCGCTGCCACTCAGCACCACGCCCGCTTCAAAACTCTCGACTATCTCAAATTCAAAAAAAGCTTTTTTGTTTTTTGCTATATCTTTTTTCATTAAAAACCTTCGTAAAGCCGCCCCAAACACTCGCCAAATTTAGGAAAACTGGTGTTTATAAATTCAGACTTTGTTATCTCCATGCCACACTTCAAACCCAGCACCGCAAAGCTCATAGCTATCCTGTGGTCGCCGTGGCTGTCTACCAGTGCTGCTTTTACGCCTTCGCCACCACGCCCACGCACCACAAAGCCGTCAGGTAGCTCGCTAGCCTCTACGCCACACGCCTTTAAAGCTGCCGCGGTAACTGCGATTCTGTCGCACTCTTTTACGCGAAGTTCAGCGGCGTTTTTTAGCACACTTTCGCCCTCAGCACAGGCAAAAGCCACCGCCAGTGCGGGCGCTTCGTCTATTAGCCACGAGATGTTTTCTTCTACATTTACCGCTTTTAGTTTGCCTGTGCCACTCACGACTATCTCACCGACTTCGTCAAAATTTGCCTCGCTTTTTACAAATTCAACTTTTGCCCCCATGCGTTCAAGCACTTTAAATGCCTCTACTCGAGTCTTGTTTAGCAAGATGTTTTTAAAGCAGACACGGCTGTTTGTAATGGCAGCTGCTACGGCAAAAAAGAAGCACGAACTCGGGTCGTTTGGGACGCTAAGTGTGAGCCCTTTTAGTTTTTTGCCATTTAGTGGTGCGACTTTTATGTCGACTTTTCCGCCTTCGCAAATTTGAGTTTTTACATCTGCGCCCATCGCTGTCAGCATCTTTTCGCTGTGGTCGCGGCTCAGTTCTGGCTCGCTAAATTCGCATCCTTCGCCTAAAAGTCCAGCTAAGATGAGGGCGGTTTTTACCTGTGCTGAAGCGACATGGCTCTCAAAAGAGAAGTGCGAAAGCTTGCCGCCACGTATGCTAAGTGGCGCAAATTCGCCACCATTTCGCCCGTCTATCTTTGCGCCGACAGAGGCAAGTGGCGCGCCTACTCGCTTCATAGGGCGTGCGTTTAGGTAGCAGTCGCCGCTTAACACAAAGTGCCCTTCGCTACCAGCTAGCAGTCCCATGTAGATTCGCATGGCAGTGCCAGCATTGCCACAATCTAGCACTACAGCGGGCTCACGCAAATTTGGCGGTGGCGTGATGGTGTAGTTGCCGTTTTCGCCTTCTACTTTTGCGCCGAGCTCTCGTGCTATGTTTAGCGAGCTTTGGCAGTCTTGTGACTCCAAAAAGTCGCTCACGTGCCACGCTTCACCGCTCAAAAAAGAAAAAATAGCGACTCGGTGGCTGATGGACTTGTCGCTTGAGACGTTTGTAAATTCGACATCGAAAGGTCGGTTTAGTGGTTTTACTATCATTTTATTCCTTTAAGTTTATGAGGCGGACGGCAAAATTTGTTTTTACCTTAAAGTTGCGCCGCCTTTTTGCAAGCTGGCTAAAATTTCGCCCATCGCCACATTTACCTCCTCGTCTGTCAAAGTCGCTACAAAGCTAGCAAATTCAAAACGAAGTGTAAGGCTCTTTTTGTTTTCAAATTTGTAAATGTCTACTAGGCTAAATTTGGTTAGCGTCTCTACCTTTGGCACGAGTTTTTTCACCTCTTCAAAGCTAACATCTTCTCCCACGACCACGCTCAAATCGCGGCTCACACTCGGGAATTTTGAGTAAGCTACTGCCTGCTTCCTGCCAAAGTCTAGCAGGTCAAAGTTCACTTCGCACACGTAAGTTTTTGGCAGGTCTCTTTTGTTCGCAAAAGAGAGTTCCACGCGCCCCAAAAATCCCACACAAACGCCGTTTTGATAAATTTGTGCTCGCTCAAACGGGCTTAAAAACTCTGCCTCGTAGCCATTTTTTAGCTCAAATTTGCCTATGACATTTTGCACACTTGCGGCAAACTCAAACAAACTCCACTCGCTACTCTTTGTGCCCGCTACCAAACTAGCTTCGTTTTTTACGCCACTCACCACAAAGCTAAGACGCGTTTTTTGCTCTCCTTTTGTGTCAAAAACTTCGCCATATTCGAAAAGTCGCACGCTCTTTTTTTGGTTTTTCAAATTTTTCTCTGCTGAACGCAAAAGGTGGTTTAGCAAAGTAGGGCGTAGCTCGCCAAGCTCGGCGTTTATGGGGTTTAGAATTTCTACTTCGCATTTAGAAAAGCCCATCTCTTTTAGGTCGGCTTCGTTGTCAAAAGCGTAGTGAACGCACTCAAAAAAGCCCTCTGCTGCTGCCTTTTGACGCAAATTTAACGCATTTTTGTATTTTACAAATGTAGCGTTTTCGCGGTTTTGTTCGCTCACCAAAAGCGGACGGCTGGCTATGTTGTCGATGCCGACAAACCTAACTATCTCTTCAGCCACATCGGCGCTGTTTACTACATCTGTGCGAAATGGCGGAATTTTTGCTGTAACAAAACTGCCGTCAAAAGTGAGAGTAAAGCCAAGCGACTCTAAAATGTGGCTAAATTTCTCACGTGAAACACTTTCGCCTATTTTGTCTGAAATTTCTGAAAAGTCAAATTTGACTTCGCGAATTTCTGGTGCTTTTTCTGGTTTTGCCACCACGTTTCCGCCGCCAAAAGCAAAAAGAAGCGCTCGCATGCCACAACAAATGTCAGGCTCACTTCCGCGACTTGCTCTGTAACTTACAGAGTCTTTTTTCTGCTGTTTGTCCGTGCCGAGTGTGCGTGCGATTTTGTCCGGCGAGACGTAGCTAGCGACTACTAGAATCTCTTCGCCAAAAAGTGGCGCAAAATCTTCGCCACAAATTCCACAAACGCCTTTTAGCGCCTCGCCTGCAAAGATGCCGCGTCCGCCGTTTGTGAGCGTGCGAATTTCTAAATTTTGGCTCAAATTCACGCCTGTTAAAGCTACGTTACTCTCGTGTGAGGCGTAGTTTATGAGGCTTTTGGCGGTATTACTTTCCAGCATTTCAGCTGTGGCTAAACGAAGTGCGGTTTTTAAATTTAGCCCTTCTGGCACGTGCGTTTTAAAGACTCCGACTATGGCATCTGTGTTGTTTTTTAGCGTAAAGCCGCTGTTTGCATCAAAGGCGTTTGGGCACTTTGGCTCACAAAGCACTCGCCCAAAAGCCACCGCTAAGTCGCGCGCTACGCCACGCACGCCCAAACAGTCGCCACGGTTTGGTGTCAGTCCTATCTCCACAACGGCATCTTTAAAAAACGCCATCTCACAAAGCTCGCGCCCTAGTGTTAGCTCGCCTACGCTAGAATCTAGCACCATGATTCCGTCATTTGTCTTTGGGAGTCCTAGCTCACTAGACGAGCAAAGCATGCCAAAACTCTCCACGCCGCGAAGTTTTGCTGGTTTTATCTCCATGCCGTTTGGCATCACCGCACCTACTAACGCACACGCCACAAACTGCCCTGTTTTTACATTTGGTGCGCCGCAGACTATCTGAAGCTCTTTGTCGCCCACGTCCACGCTACACACGTGCAAGTGGTCGCTGTTTGGGTGGTTTTCGCAACTTTTTACAAAACCTATGACGATGTTTTTTGGTAAATTTGTCTCTTTTAGCGCGTCTACTTCTAGCCCTATCTCGTTTAGTTTAGCGCAAATTTCGCCCGTGCTAATGCCGTCTAAATTTACAAATTCGTTTAACCAATTTTTCGTTACTATCATTTTTTGCCCTTTTATTTGAACTGCTCTAAAAGGCGAATGTCGCCCTCAAATAGACTTCGCAAATCCGGCACGCGAGAAAGAAGCATGGCAAAACGCTCCACGCCGAGTCCAAAAGCGTAACCGCTGACGTTTTTGTAGCCCACTTTTTCAAAGACGTTCGGGTCTACAACGCCGCTACCCAAAACCTCTAGCCAGCCTGTGTTTTTGCAGACACGGCAGCCTTTTCCGCCACAAAAGATGCAGCTAATGTCGACTTCAGCAGATGGCTCTGTAAAAGGGAAAAAGCTCGGGCGGAAGCGGACTTCTACCTCGCCAAACATGTAGCGCAAAAATTCGGTCAAAGCGTGTTTTAGGTGGGCAAAGCCTACGTGCGAGCCATCTTCTACCACAAGCCCTTCTACCTGGTGAAACATGGGCGTGTGAGTGAGATCCATGTCGCGTCTAAAAACCGCGCCTGGTGCTATCATGCGAATGGGTGGTTTTTTGGCTAGCATGGTGCGGACTTGCACGGGGCTGGTGTGTGTGCGAAGAAGTCGCATGTCTTTTAGGTAAAATGTGTCTTGCATCTCTCTAGCGGGGTGAAACTCTGGCAAATTTAGCGCCTCGAAGTTGTGAAAGTCGCTCTCTATGAGCGGACCTGACTCTACGCTAAAATTTTGTGCGACAAAGTAGGCGATGATTCTGTCCATCGTCGCCATGACTGGGTGAAGTGCGCCCGTGCTGACATTTTCGTTAAAAGCTGTAACATCTACGCCATCTTTGCGCATCTCTTGTAAAATGTGCTCCTTTTGGAGTGCCTCTTTTTTTGTGGCAAGTGCGGCTTCTATGGCGGACTTTTTGGCGTTTAAAGACTCGGCAAATGCTTTTTTGTCTTCGACTTCACGCATCTTTGCAAACTCGGCGGTGATGAGCCCTTTTTTGCCTAGTAGCTCGACTCTTAGGCTTTCTAGCTCTTCTAAATTTGAGCTTTGGTAAATTTTGTCTAAATACTCTTGCAAGCTAAACCCTTTGTTTTTGAATTCTTAAATTCCTGCATTCTATCAAATATAAGCTTAAATTTTCGTTTTTTATTAGATTTGTTTGGTAACATTAAAAATTTATGTAGAGTGAATTTTGCATTACGAATTAAGGTAAATTTGGTTAGAATCGTTTAAAATTTAAAAAAGGAAAAAAGATGAAAAACGAAACTGTGGTAAAGGTAGTAAAAGCAGCTGACGGGCTAAGTCTAGGAATCTCTGTCGTTGTAAGCGTGCTCATCGGCACTGGGTTAGGGTTTTGGTGCATGAAAAGTTTTGGGAGTGTGTGGTTTTTGGTCGGTGGCGTTTTGCTCGGTGTCGCTTCTGCCATAAACTGTGTCTACAAAGCTTACAAAGCACAAGTCGCTAGTTATGAGGAGTTTTCTAAAGACCCAAAAAACGCCCCAAAGCCACTTTTTGACGATGAAAAAGATGAGGAGTGAAAAAGTAAAACCAAAATGCCGTTATTTATTTGCTCGTGCTTGCCAGTGTAAAATTTTGCAAAAAAAAAGCCCGAAAGCAAACGCCTTCGGGCACAAAAAGCTGTCAAACCAAATTTGACTATTTCAAAGTTTGAATGTATTCTGCGACCGCTTTCATCTCTTCTGGTGAGATAGGTTTCATCTGAATCTTCATAACCGCACCCATGCCAAACAAGCCCTTGCCATTTTCGCCCACTTTGCCATCTTTGTAAAGCTGCATGTTTGCCGCTATGGTAGCCGCGTCAAGTGTGTTAAGTGGTGGGACTTTGTTGAGGTATTTTTTCTCTGCTTTTGTGCCGTGGCAAGCGATGCACTTTTTGAAAACCGCCGCGCCATCTACCGCAAAAACGCTAGTTGCAAAAGCACCAACAACTGCTAGACTTAAAATGATCTTTTTCATAATATTTCCTTTATGTTAAAGTGATGTGCGAAGTTTAGTATTTTAAAGCTTAAAATGAGCTAAAAAATATCGTTTAAAAATTTTTATTTATATTTGGAATTACAGATTGCTACTCCAAAAACGCCGCTGGGATTTTTGTAGGCACGCCACCCAAAGCGCCCGTTAGGTAAATTTGCTCTGTGAGCTTTTCGAGGCGTTTTACTTTTGCTTCGTCAGCCTTTACGTCTGGTGCGTTTTTGTCAAAATACTTCGCAAAGATAGCGAGCTTCTCTTTGTCTGTTTTGGCTTTTTTGCACTCTTGTAAAATTTTCACCGACTTTCTCAAAGCCTCCGCACCATGCTTGTCAACAGGCGCAAAGATGACACGAAAATTTACATGTTTTAGCTCTTGTTCGTAGTTTTTTAACGCCTCGCGACAATACTTACAAAGCGGGTCAGTAAAGAGATATATTGCTGGATTTTTCGGGTCGTTACCTAGCTCCACCACCTCTAGCTGTGGGAGCAGGGCTTTTAGGCGTGCGTGTGATTTTTCCATAAATTCACGCCGTTGCATACTCTCAAAACGCTCCTGATATGAAACGCCTTTTTTCGTGTCTATGACATCTGGAAAGAGAAATTCGCCATCGCTAAATATGACCTGTTTTTGCTCGCGCCCGTTTTTGCTAAAAAGTAGCACTATCTGCTCATAACGTCCGTTTTCTAGCATCGTTCTTTCGGCGACTTTGACGCTAATGCCACTCTTTTTTGCCTGCGAGTAGAGTGATTCTATCTCTTTGTTTGTCAAGCCAAAAGCCAAATTTACGCAAAACAATAGTGCCAAAATAGACGCAAAAACGCTTTTCATGAATTTTTCCTTTTTTTTAAATTTGTTTATAATGCTTTTCAGCGAAGCAAAAATGGTTGCAGGGACTTGCCCTGCCTACCGAAATTTACAACTCCGCGAAAACTTCCCGAACCGCATCAGCCATCTTTTCCAAACTCTTTTGGCTATGTTTTTTGCAGACAAAACAGGTCTCAAACTGGCTCGGCGCTAGGTAAAACCCACGTTTTAGCATCTTTTGTTGAAATGCCGCAAACATCTTTGTGTCGCTTTTTAGCGCGTCTTCGTAGTTTTTGACTGGTTTTTTGTTAAAGAAAAAGCCCCACATAGACCCACGCACTTCGGTTTGCAAAGCGATGCCCTTCTCTTTTGCACTCTCTTTTAGTGTGTCTGTAATGAAAGTGGCTTTTTTGTTGAGTTTTTCAAACAAATTTGGTGTTTGGTAAATTTTTGTCAAACACGCGATGCCTGCTGCCATCGCTACTGGATTCCCACTGAGTGTGCCTGCTTGGTAGACGCCGCCAACTGGACTTACTAAGTCCATGATTTCAGCGCGTCCTGCGTAAGCTGCGCAAGGCATGCCGCCGCCTATAACCTTGCCAAAAGTAACGAGGTCGGCTTTTATGCCATTTAGCCCGTAACTGCCCGTTTTGCTCGCCCTAAAACCGCTCATAACCTCGTCAAAGATGAGCACCGCGCCGTGCTTGTCGCAAAGCTTTCGTAGTCCGCTTAAAAAAATTTGTGTGCCAGGAACTAGCCCCATGTTGCCAGCTATTGGCTCTACTATAACGCAGCCTATCTCGCCACTTTTGAAGCACTCTTCTACACTAGAGAGGTCGTTGTAGGTGGCTATGTGTGTATGTTTTGCCAGGTCAGCAGGCACGCCCAGTGAGCTAGACGTCCCAAAAGTCGTAGCACCGCTACCAGCTTTTACTAAAAGGCTGTCGCTGTGCCCGTGGTAGCAGCCAGCAAATTTGACTATGCCATCTTTTTTGCTAAAACCACGCGCAAGGCGAATGGCACTCATGGTAGCCTCCGTGCCACTTGAGACAAAGCGAATTTTGTCTAAGTGTGGAAACTCGCCTAGCACTAGCTGTGCTAGTTCTGTTTCGGCATTGCACGGCGCACCAAAGCTAAGCCCTTTTTTTATGGCTTTTGAGACGGCAGTAGAGATGGTTTTGTCGCAGTGCCCAAAGATGAGCGGTCCCCAGCTCAAAACAAAGTCGACAAATTTGTTGCCCTCTATGTCATACAAAAATTCGCCTCGCCCTTTTTTTATAAATAGCGGTTCGCCACCGACACTACCAAAAGCACGCACGGGCGAATTTACACCGCCGACTATCACTTTTTTCGCCTCTTCAAAAGCCTCTTTGTTTGTCATTTTTTCTTTCCTTTTTTAAATTTAATGATGTATTCGTAAAGCAGTGCGATCTCATCGTCTGTCAAAAAGTAAGTAGGCATAAAGCTCTTTGGCTCTTTGATGCCACGCTTAAAGCGGTCAAACGTGAGGTCGTTAATGGTGGGTGCGACAAGGTCTTTTTCTATGTATTCTTTTGTTTTTTTGTTGTAGACTTTGTAGGTTACGATGATGTTTCGCTCGCCTGTTTTTCCGTGGCACTTTGAGCACGCCACGCCACGCGGGTCAAAGTATAGCATCTTTGCGTAACTCTCTTTTGTGATGAGCTCAGCAGCGGTGGCGGTGCTGGCTACAAAAAACGACAAAAAGACCAAAAAACATTTGAGAATTTTCACGAGTTGTCCTAAAATTTATCTTAAATTTGGTATTATAGCCATTTAGGCTAAAATCTAAATAAAACAGCACAAGGAGTTTTCATGAAACTAATCGATGGTAAAGTTGTCGCAGCGGCAGTCAAAGAGCGTGTAAAGAGCGATGCAGCGGCGTTAAAAGAGCGTGGCGTAGTGCCGTGTCTAGCAGTGGTGCTAGTAGGAGACGACCCAGCGAGTGCGACTTATGTAAAGAGTAAAGAGAAAGGTTGCGAGGCGTGTGGCATAAAGTCGCTAGCGTTTAGGCTGGATGCAAACACGAGCGAGGAGGCGCTTTTGGAGCTGGTGGCGGAGCTAAACGCAAATGACGAAGTGGATGGAATTTTGGTTCAGTTGCCTTTGCCAAAGCACATAGAGACGAGTAGGGTTTTAGAGACCATAGACCCACGAAAAGATGTAGACGGCTTTCACGCGCAAAATGTAGGCAAGCTAGTAACGGGCGCTGGAGAGGCTTTTGTGCCGTGCACGCCTTTGGGGGTGATGGAGCTTTTGAAGTTTTATGGCGTTGAGGTGAGTGGCAAAAACGCGGTGGTGGTAGGACGGAGCAATATAGTAGGCAAGCCGATGGCAAATTTGCTACTAAACGCTGGTGCGACTGTAACTGTGGCTCACTCAAAGACACGCGATCTTGCTTCTGTGGTGCGAAATGGCGAGATAGTCGTGGTGGCGGTGGGAAAAGCGGGCTTTTTGACGGCTGAAATGGTGAGCGAGGGTGCTGTGGTGGTAGATGTGGGCATAAACCGCGTAGATGGGCGTTTGGTGGGCGATGCTGACTTTGAAGGCGTGAGTAAAAAGGCTTCGCTCATTACGCCTGTGCCTGGTGGCGTGGGGGTGATGACCATCGCGATGCTGCTCTCTAACACCATAAAAAGTGCTGAACGTAGGGCGAAAGGGTGCTGAGGCTGGTTTTAGAGATGCCCTAAATTTGATAAAATTGTAAATTTTGGTAAAAAAGCTAACGCTTTTTTGTAGTCCCTCGCCACGTTTTCTTTTTCGATAAATCTCAAAAGAAAACGTGGCGAGGGACGGTGGGCGGGGGCTTTCGCCCCTGCGACCCCGTTTCGGAAAACGGAGTGCGGAAGGCAGAAAACAGAATTTGTAAAAATTTGTTTTTGTTTAAGCTAGAAAACATTTGTGTTTTGCACGTTTTTGTAAAACGCAATCACTTCGTCTTTTATGGGCTTTGGAATTTGCTCGCTTAAAAGCCCGTTTCGAATTTGTGTCGAACTTATGGGTGCGTCCAAAAAAATGGTGGTGTAGCGTGGCGTGTTTGGTGTGGTTTTGTTTTTGTGTGTTAAATTTGAGTTTTGCGAATTTTCCTCGCGTGTAACGACCACGAACTCTACTAAACTAGAAAGCTCGTTAAACCGATGCCATGAGTTAAGCGAATGAAGATTGTCGCTACCGACTACAAGGTAAATTTGCTTTGGTTTAAATTTCTCCCTTAAAAACAAAACCGTCTCGATGCTCGCCACCGCCCTGCCACTTTTCACCTCAAAGTCGCACACTTCGCACAAATTCGCAAATTCCTCGCAAAAAACCGCCCTACACCAGCGAAGCCTAAACTCCGGCGGTGCGCAAAACTCATGCTTAAAAGGGTTTAAAAAAGTGGGCACTACAAAAAGCTTTTCTACCTTTAAATTTGCTAAAACCGCTTTTACCACTGCCACGTGCCCAGCGTGAACGGGGTCAAAACTTCCGCCAAAAATCGCAATGCTTTCAAACATTTTAAACCTTTATTAACTTAAAATTCGATAAAATACCGCGAAATTATATCACAAAGGATTTAAAATGGCACTAAAAGTTGCGATCAACGGATTTGGCAGAATCGGCAGATGCGCCGCAAGAATCATGGCAAACGACCCAAGCGTCGAGATAGTCGTCATAAACGACACGGCTACACGAGACCTCACACGCTACCTACTCAAATACGACACCGTTCATGGCGAATTTGACGGCAGCGTAGAAGTGGTAGAGGACGACATAGTTCTAAACGGCAAACGCATAAAAACATACAGCACGAGGGCAGTCGAGGAGCTAGACTTAACGGGCGTGGATGTGGTGCTAGAGTGCACGGGCAAGATGCTGACAACTGAAAAAAGTGAAGCCTACCTAAAACAAGGGGCAAAAAAAGTCGTCATGAGCGCGCCAGCAAAAGACGCTACGCCGACTTATGTAATAGGCGTAAATGAGAGCAACTACAAAGGCGAAGCCATCATCTCAAACGCTAGTTGCACGACAAACTGCTTAGGTCCAGTTACAAAAATTTTAGATGACAAATTTGGCATTGACAAGGCTTTAATGACAACAGTTCACGCCTACACAAACGGGCAAAGTCTAGTGGACGTAAAGTGCCGCGACCTAAGGCGAAGTAGGGCGGCGGCACAAAACATCATTCCTACTAGCACGGGTGCTGCAAAGGCTATGAAGCTCATCATGCCGCACCTAGAGGGGCGAATTCACGGACAAAGCATGCGAGTGCCAGTAGCAAACGTGAGCATGGTGGATCTTACCGCTGTTCTTAAAAAAGGCACTACAAAAGAGGAGCTGAACGCTGCTTTTGTGGAGGCTAGTGGTGGCTCGCACAAGGGGCTTGTTTTGGTAGATTTTGACGAGCGAGTTAGTAGCGACTTTTGCACTTCGACTTGGTCTAGCGTAGTGGCAGCGGACATGACACAGGTGATTTGTGGCGATTTTGTGAAAGTGATGGCGTGGTATGACAACGAGTGGGGCTACACGGCACGCCTTGTGGACATGGCAAAATTTGTGTGCGGGGCGAAGTAAGGCGTGAAGTGAGACGTGAAGTGAGTTTGTAAGGAAAGTGCGATGAAATCGATATCTTTGTTTAATCATAAAGGCGGAGTTAGCAAGACAACTACGGCTTTTAATCTAGGCTGGAGTCTTTCGAATTTGGACCAAAAAGTCCTACTTTTAGACCTTGATCCACAGTGTAACCTAACTGGAATTTCTACAAATTTGGATTTTGAGAAACTTTACAATGATAGGCGTTTTTTAACGCTTGAGCCTATAGTAAAAAAGATCATTAGCGGTGGAAGTAGCGATGACATTTCTAGAGATGGCGAGCTTTTGCAAATAAACGAAAATTTAATGTTGCTAGCTGGCTCACTAGAAGTGGCTGAACTTGACAACCAGATAGGCACGGCACTAAAAGTAAATCAAAGTTTGCCGATTTTGACAAATTTGATAGAGAATCTTTTTAAAAGTGTCGATATCATCGCCAAAAAAAATAAAATCGACTACGTCATATATGACCTAAGCCCTAGCATCGGTGGCTTAAACGAGATAGTTTTGATGAATAGCGACTTTTTCATCGTTCCGACAAGTCCTGACTACTTTTGCCTACAAGCCATCGGTTCGCTTAGCAAAAAAGTGCTACAATGGCACAAAGAGATAGAGGCAAACTCAAATTTGTCTTTTATTAAAAACAAGCCGCTTTTTTTGGGGCTAGTTCAGCAACGTTTTAGAATTAGAAATTCTGAACCGACAAAAGCGTTTGGCGTGTGGATAGACAAAATTCGAAAAGAGACAAATGATGTTTTAGTGCGAAAGCTTTTGAGTATTGGCTGCGTTGTGAGTTTGGAACTTTTTGAAAAAGCAAAAAAATTTGAAGAAAATGCCCCTTATGACCTCGTCCAAATTCCAGAATTTAACACGCTTGTGGCTATCTCTCAAAAGTGCAAAAAGCCTGTTTTTGAGCTGACAGCAGAGGACGTTGAAAACGCAAAGCAGTTCGGTAACGCACTTGAGACAAGTTGCGAAAAGATAGAAGATTTGAAAGAAATTTTTAAAAAATTCGGCGAAGAGATTTTGGAATTGACTAGGTAAGGCGAGGTTTGAAAGGTGAAAGATGAACAGTAAAACAGACGAGCTTCCGTTTGATAAAGACTTTGACTTAAACGGAGATTTTGAAGAGCAACTTGAAGAACCAAAAGAGGCAAAAGAACCGCAGGCTTATCCACTTCGAGTAAACATTACGGAAAGTAAATTTTCTATTTTTGATATTAATGAGCAGTTGAAAGATGAGCTGATTAATCTGGCTCCTGATTATCAAAGATGCAGCAGGTGGAACCCAACCCAACAAAGCGAGTTAGTAGAAAGTATTTTGATGGGATTGCCGATTCCGCCGATTTACACAAGTCAAAGCAAAACGGGCGTGCTTGAGATAGTGGACGGAAAGCAGAGAATCAAAGCGGTAACTGACTTTTTAGATGGTAAATTTAAACTTCAAAAACTGAAAAATTTGTGGCAACTAAATGGTAAAAAATTTGAAGAACTAGAGCCTCATAAACGAGCGCAATTTAAGCGTTGGCAACTTTCATTTTACATTTTTTTACCAGATACTGATGAGAGGATCAAATTTGACATATTTGACCGTGTAAATCGTGGTGGCACAAAGATAAACAACCAAGAGATGAGAAATGCACTATATCAAGGCGAGGCAACCGCACAGATAGACAAATTTGCGGCAAATGAGAATTTTGTAAAAGCAGCTGGAATTAGTCCAGATATGAAAAAAGCGATGAAAGATAGATATGTGGTTACTAGATGGTTGTGCTTTTATTTGTATTTGGAGTGCGAAAGAATCAAAGCCAAAGTTACAAATGGGATTGACGAATTTTTAAAGAGTGTTTTGAGTGAGATAAACGAAAAAGATTTTAAATTTGACTTTGACGGACTTTATGCTAAATTTGACAAGGCTATGGAGTTTGCAAATTTAAACTATGCAGACAACCTTTTTCGTTTTGAGACAAAAGAAAGTGGCAAAAATAGACGAAAACTAAATTTACCGCTGTTTGAGTCGCTTACCTATGCTTTGGTTTTGAAAAATGGTGAATTTTTCAGTCAAGATGAGATAAGCAAATTTAAAGAAGAACTTGACAAACCAGAGAGAATTACTTTTGGTATAGATAGTGCAAACAATATTAATTTTAGATTTAATTTAGCAAAGGATTTGGCAAATGGAAAACAACTATCCGATTAAAAATTTTCACATTAAAAATTACAGAGCCATCGTGGATGAAACTTTTGAGTTTCGCCCACTTACGGTTTTTACTGGTAAAAACGGGATCGGCAAAAGCAGCGTTTTAAATGCGTTGTTGTCATGTAGTGATTTTGATAGATTTCAAGTTTATACTACCGATAAAAATTTAACATTAGATTCAGATGAGTGTGAGTTTGTTGTAAATGAAAATTGCGAAAATGAGCGAAAATTTATAATCGACTATATAGACAAAAATTTTCAAGATAAACCTAAACAAGAGAGAGAAAGACGAAAACCTACTCAACCACCGATAAAATTTGATATAAATTTCTATCACCTTAAAGCTGACAGAACGCCTATTGAACCTGTAAAAAGAGTGATTCCAAAGAGCGATAAATTTGGAATACTGGGTGAATTTGTTGAACAATACTACTGTTTTAATGCTAGAAATGAAATTTCAAATTTTAAAAAAGAAGTAGTTGGGCAAACGCTAGACTTAAATGTAAAATGGTGGATATCACGCATTTTAGATCTAAATTTTAGTTTCAAAACCAAACAAGATGGAGTTTTGATTCTCTCTAAATTTCAATGGCACGATTTTGAAGCAGAGCTTGAGCCTAACAGTGTTGCTACTGGGCTGAACTATCTGACGAAAATTCTCGTGGTGGGTTTGAGTTGTAAAAAAGGTGATGTTTTTGTGGTGGAGAATCCTGAAATTCACTTGCATCCAAAGGCGGTGGCGAATTTGACTGAGTTTTTTTCGTTTTTGGCGAGCAATGGCGTTCAGTGCGTGGTGGAGACGCACAGCGAGGCTTTTGTTACGCAGTTTCGCTTGCGTGTGTTAAAAAGAGAGCTTGACAGAAAAGATGTTGTTTTTTACGATAAAAATAAACAAAATGACAAATTCGAAAAAATAGATATAAATTCGAGCGGGTATTTTACACGTGAAAATGGCAGAGACTATTCAAGTGAATTTTTTAGTGCAAACGATGAACTTTGGGAGCTGGTCTAATGCTTTGTGAAAGTGCGATTTTAGAAGAGTTTTACAAATTTAAAACTGGCGAAAGTGTAGATGCTGAACTTATTGAGCGAATTTTATATTTTTACAAAACACCGTTTATTCATACAGAACGCCAAAAGTGGCTTATGAAAAAATACGACAAACGTAAATTTGAAAATTTTGAAAGCAAAGGCGGTTTCAAAAAGTTAAAAGAGTTGTTTTACACTTCTAAATTTAGAGTGATTTTATCTAAAAAACACTCAAATTTTCCTTTCATAAATATCTACGGCGACAGACTAGAAAACAACTTTACGGCGAGTTTTAAAGGCAAGAGAAAAGTTGACTGTAAAGAAGTTGACGGTGAGAGCCGAGAAAAAGCTTTGGTGCACTTTAAGGCGTTGTTTAAAAATGCAAAAAGTATTTTTATTTTTGATAAATATCTAAAAAAGGCGGATTTGGAAAAGTTGATAAACGAGTGCGAAATTTCGGAAGATAAAATTTTTCTCACACAAAAGAAACAAAACGAATTCAAAATGTGTAAAATAGACAAAACAAACAGAAATTTAACAAAAAGCAACACGCACGACCGCTACATTGTCATCGATGGCAAAATAGACATCATCTTGACAAGCGGTTTTGAATATCTTTTTGACACAGACAAAGATTTTACATATGTTTTAAAAGAAAAATAAAAATTAAACAAACGGAGGTAAGCGAGATGCAGAGTATGATCAAATCATTACAGAAGCTAAATTTAGACCTAGACGACTTGTTTTCGGCGGCAGTTATTTTTGTAGAAGAGTTGGAATTTTTACAAAAATTCGCATTTTGCTAAAATTTTGCCATAAATAAAAAAGCATAAACCAAATGCCGTCATTCTGAGCGGAGCGTTAGCGAAGCGAAGAATCCCCCGAAATTTGATATAGTAGAATCGTCAAATTCGCAAAAAAGCAAATTTGTAGATTCTACTCCGTCAAATTTCAGGGGATTCTTCGGTCGGCTTTCGCCTCCCTCAGAATGACGGCGGTAACAGAAAACGGAGTGCGGAGAACAGAAAACGGAAATTGTGTAAATTCGCTTTTTCATGAATTTAACGATTCTGTAGAATCGAAAATTCCGCATTTTGCAATCCGAACGCACCATAAATTTACTTATCCATTATCGACAAAAATTCCACATTGTTTTTTGTTTTTGACATTTTTGTATACAAAAACTTCAAAGCCTCTACGTCCTCCATCGAAGAAATGGCATTTCGAATCGCCCAAATTTTACCCAAATTTGCCGCACCTTGCAAAAGCTCATCTTTTCTCGTGCCTGACTTTAAGATGTTTATGGCTGGATAAATTCGCCTGTCGCTAATGTTTCTGTCTAGCACTATCTCGCTGTTGCCCGTGCCTTTAAACTCCTCAAAGATGACATCGTCCATGCGTGAGCCTGTGTCTATGAGCGCTGTGGCGATGATGGTGAGACTGCCGCCGTTTTCTATGTTTCTCGCCGCACCAAAAAAGCGTTTTGGTTTGTGCAGGGCGTTTGCATCCACGCCACCGCTTAGCACCTTGCCACTGCTTGGCGTTACGGTGTTGTAGGCGCGAGCAAGTCTAGTGATGGAGTCAAGCAAGATGACTACATCTTTTCCACTCTCCACGCGGCGTTTTGCCCGCTCAATGACAAGCTCAGCAACGCGTATGTGGTTCATCGCCGGCAGGTCAAAAGTGGAGCTATAAACATCGCCACGCACGCTTCTCTCCATGTCTGTAACCTCTTCTGGTCGCTCGTCTATGAGTAGCACCATGAGCTCCACGTCTGGGTGGTTTCGCGTGATGCCTTGCGCGAGCTCTTTTAGTAGCTCTGTCTTGCCCGTGCGAGGTGGCGCCACTATGAGCCCACGCTGCCCCTTTCCAAGTGGCACAAAGAGGTCAAGCACGCGTCCGGTTAGCTTTAAGGCGTTGTATTCTAAATTTAGTTTTTCGCAAGGAAAGATAGGTGTGAGGTTTTCAAAAAGCGGGCGTTTCGTGGCTTCTTCGATGGATTTGTAGTTTATGGCTTCTATTTGCAAAAGCGCATAATACTTCTCTGACTGCTCGCGTGGCTCACGCACTTGTCCGGTGATGATGTCGCCCACACGCAAAGCAAAACGGCGAATTTGTGTCTGGCTGACGTAGGTGTCGTTTATGGAGTTGCTTAGCTCGCCGTCTATAGAGCGCAAAAAGCCGTAGCCATCTGGTGCTATCTCCAAAACGCCCGTGAAAAGTATGTAACCGCCCTGTTTTGTCTGTGCTTTTAGAATCTCAAAAACCAGCTCCTGACGTCTGATCTCGCGCGGATTCTCCACGCCCAACTCTTGTGCTATAGACAAAAGCTCGTCAAGCGGCATGGCACGAAGTTCTTCTATCTTGTAGCCATCGACTGGCACGTGAGTGCGTTCGTATTGACGTTTTTCGTATGGTTGTTTTTCGTAGTTTTGCTGGTAGTTTTGTGCTGGTTGTTGCTGTGTGGCGTTGTAACCGCTGTTGTTATTGTTGTAACCGCTGTTGTGATTGGTGTTATTGTTATAGTAGTTACCGCCGTTGTTGCTACTATTTGTATTGTTGTAGTAGTTACTGCTGTTGTTGTAGTTGTTACCATCTCTGTTGTTGTATTGACGTCTTACGTTTGTTGTGCTTTTTGGTTGCTGAATGTCGTTTTGATCTTTTTCCATGTAGGTTTCCTTTTGTAGAAATTTTAATTTGCAAGATGCAGTTAATGAAGTTAAAAGCCTGATTCTACCAAAAATATCTTTAATTAACTTTAAACTGGTGAAATTTTTTGCGTTTATGCAAAGGCATCTCTAAATTTGCGTGGTTTTTAGAGATGCCCTAAAAGCCAAAACAAATTTGACCTTTTTTGTTTTTTATAAGCCCAATTTTTGCCAAACGTGAGGGTGTTTTTTTTCTCTGTTTTATCTGCTTTAAGATTCTTTTTGTCTCCAAATCTCTCTCAAACCGCTCAAATTCTGGTTTTAATGCATTGTATGCAGCTTTTGTCTCTGGGTCTCTCATCATCTTTTCAAAGACTATGTCAAAACTAATTGTTGCCATTTATAAACTCCTCTAATCTTTTTTTGGCTATCTCCATAACCGATTTTGGCAATTTATCTTGCTTTTTTACAGCAATCACAAGAATCAAAATAACCTTGCCAATACGGTAACAATACATACTCCTTGCAACTCCCTCGCTTGATTTTGCTCGTATCTCAAACATGCCGTTGCCGAGCGATTTTGTGTGTGGCTCGCCGAGAGTGTTGCCTTTTACTTCGAGCTTTTTGATTAGGTGTAGCATCCTTGCTCTAATATCCTTTGGCAAGCTCTCAAATTCGTCGCTTGCCTTTTGATTCACAAATTCTACTTTCCACATTTGGACGCTATATCATCAAAGCCACCACCGCCGCGATCACCATCATCGGAATGTTAAAAAAGAAAAACGTAGGCACGCACGTGTCGTAGATGTGGTTGTGTTTGCCGTCAGCATTTAGCCCAGAAGTAGGACCTAGCGTGCTGTCGCTAGCTGGACTGCCCGCATCGCCCACAGCTGCTGCTACGCCAACAAGCAAAATGGTTGCAGCGGGCGAGAAGCCTAGCGAAATGCAAAGTGGAATGTAAATGGTGGCTAAGATGGGAATGGTGCCAAAGCTAGTGCCGATGCCCATCGTTACCAAAAGCCCGATGATGAGCATGATGACCGCGCCGCCTAGCTGTCCGCCAGCAAGCAAACTAACTGCTTTTACCAAGTCGCCGATGCCACTCGTCTCACGAATGACGTTTGCAAAACCAGCAGCTACAAGCATGACAAAAGCGACAAACGCCATCATTTTTAGCCCATCTTCTATGGTAAGATCTATCTTTTTGTATTCGATGCCGCCAAAAACTATCATCGTTACCAGTCCAAAAAGCCCGCCCAAAGGCAAACTTCCGTAGATGAGTTGAACGGCAAAAGCGACCACGACGCCAGCCAAAACTGCCCACTCTTTTCTCGTCATATGTGCGTTTTCTACACTTTGGGCTACTTCGGCAAATTTGCCTTCGCCGTAGTCGCGGCTTTTTGCGTAAAACGCCACCGCTGCAACAAGACCCAAAATCATAGACAAACTTCCTATCCACATGACACTATAGACGTCTTTTAGCGTAACAGCCATGCCATTTGCGCTTATCTCTTTTACTAAGATGTTTTGAAATATAAGCCCAAAGCCGACAGGAATGCTTAGGTAGGGCGCTTGCAAACCAAATGTTAAAGCGCACGCCACAGCACGGCGGTCGATTCGCATCTTGTTCATTATAGCCAAAAATGGCGGAATGAGAATGGGAATGAAGGCGATGTGCACAGGGATGAGGTTTTGGCTGAGGCACGAAAGCGCGGCGATGGAAAAGATGAGTAGAAATTTGCGCTGGCTGATGAGGTCGCTAACGCTTCTAACCAAAATGGCGGTGAGGTTGCTAGCACCCACAGCAGCAGCGAGCGCACCGAGCAAGACGTAGCTAAGTGCGGTTTCGAGGTTTCCTGACATGCCAGAGATGAGTAGACTGGTCGTTTTTGCGAGGTCTAGCCCGCCGACTAAACCGGTCAAAATGGCAGAGACGAGGATGGCGAGGAGGACGTTAAAACGCACTAGACATAGCGCACACATGACGACAACGCCGATGAGAACAGGGTTTGTGAGAATCATTTTTAGCCTTTTTAAATTTGTGTTTTGGGTATTTTATCGGATTTAAGATAAATTTTTAGTTAAGTTTGTGCGGAAAACGGAAAACAGAAAACGGATTTTGCAATTCTACAGAATCGTCAAACCAACGCCGTCATTCGTAAGGGCGTTAGCCCGAAGAATCCCCTGCCTTTTGAGCGAGTAGAATCCACAAATTCACGAAAAAGCAAATTTACAAAATTCCGTTTTCCGCACTCCGCACTCCGTTTTCCGAACGGGGTCGCAGGGCGAAAGCCCCCGTCCACAGCCTCCACCGCCACAATTTTTGAGACGAAAGCGAAAAAATTGTGGCGGTGGAGGCAAAATAAAAAAGCGTTAGCTTTTTTAGTCCCGCCGCTGTTTTTCTTTTCGA
>DCIZ01000058.1:6089-13778 GCA_002317305.1 Campylobacter sp. UBA1713 | reverse complement strand
CTCAAAGAAAAACGGCGACGGGACGAGGTGGGCGGGGGCGCTGCCCCTGCGACCCCATGAATCGCTCCGCTCGCAAATTTACAAAATTCCGTTTTCCGTTTTCCGTTTTCCGTTTTCCGAACGCACCAAAAACCAAATTTAAAAATTAAAAGAAATTTGAGTATCGTTTAAACTAAAATTTGTTATAATATTTCAAAAGTTTATAAAAGTTGAGGTTTTTTAAGTCATGAAAAAATTTATCTATGCTGCAAATTTAAAGTGCAATCATACCAGAAAAAGTTTTAGCGCCTACGCCGCTGCTTTGCAAAAAGCGTGCGAAAGTGGCGGTTTTGAGAGTGTGGTTTTTGTGCCTGCTAGCGTTTTTGGCGAGTTTAAAGAGGCGCTTTGGACACAAGGCGCTCAAAATTTCTACCCACGAGAGAGTGGCAGTTTTACAGGCGAAACGGGTGCTTTTCACTTAGCTGAATTTGGCATCGAGTCTGTTTTAGTTGGGCACAGCGAGCGGCGAAATTTACTGGGCGAAAGCGAGGCTTTGTTAAGAGAAAAATTTGAATTTGCCGTTAAAAAAGGGTGGCGAGTTTTCTACTGCATCGGCGAAAATTTAGCCACTAGGGAAGCGGGCGAGACGGAGGCTTTTTTAAAGCGACAGCTAGAAAACATAGACACGAGTTATGAGCGCTTAACGGTCGCTTATGAGCCCATTTGGGCGATAGGCACTGGCGTAAGTGCAAAGACTCAAACCATAAAAGATACGCTAGCTTTTTTGCGAACTCTCACAGAGAGACCGCTACTTTACGGCGGAAGTGTGAGCGAGAAAAACATCTGCGACATAAAAGCGCTAGACGAGTGCGATGGCGTGCTTGTCGGGACAGCTAGCTGGGAGGCAGACGAGTGGATAAACCTAATAAAAAAGGGCGAAAAATGAGAGAGAGTGTAAATTTGAGTAGGGCGAGTTTTTTGGCAAAAGTGCTTTTTTGCGTGGTTTTGGCTTTGTCGTGCTTTGTGCTAACGGCGTGCGGCGGTGGTGGCGAAAAGAGCGAAGAGGACATATCGCTAAAACCTTTTGTAGCGGGCGAGAAGCTCACTTTGACAGATGTAACCAAAAGCCAAAACATTACGCTTGTTAGGACGGCAGAGGGCTTTGTGCTAGACGGAAAAGATGAGAAAAAGAGCATTATGTTTGACATTTTTGCTACTTATTGTCCGCCGTGCCAAAAAGAAGCGCCGCACCTGATGGACTTTGGGCTAAAAAATTCAGATGATTTTAAGATAGTCGGACTCATCTCATTTGAGGAGGTTACAGACGAATACGTTGTGGAGAAATTTGTCAAAAAATATGGCGCTTACTACTTCATAGCAAACAACAAAAACAACGAACGTCTCATAAACCAAATTTTGCGAGATATATCTTACAAAGAGAGCCTACAAATTCCATTTAAGGTAGTTTTAAGCGGCGGGACATACCAAACGCTAACGGACAACCTTGGCAGTGGCAAAAAACAGAAATTTTACCTCGGTGAAGTGAGCACAGAAGTGATAAAACAAGACTTTTTACGCATCAAAAAGCTTGCTAAAAAAGCGGAGTAGGCGATGGAAAAGAGTAAAACCAGAGGCAAAATTCGCTTTAAAAACAGAAACTTCGCACCAGATATGTTTGACGTTATATTGCTAAACGATGACGTTACGACTATGGAATTTGTCGTTTTCATCTTAAAGTCGGTCTTTAACAAGAGTGAACACGAGGCGACACAGCTGATGTTTGCCGTGCATTTGAAGGGCTCGGCGGTTTGTGGGAGTTATGAAAAAAGCGTTGCGCTTGCTAAACAAAATTCAGTTTTGCAGATGGCATCTAGTAGCGGTTTTCCGCTTCGTTGTATAGTAAAAGGAAAGTGATGGATAGAAATTTTGAAAAGTGTCTTATAGAATCGATGGAGATAGCACGCAACGCAAAAAATTCGTTTTTGACGACAGAACACATATTTTTAGCAGTTATAAAACGTGAAAATGCCATCGTCCAAAAGCTAGTCGACAACGGCGTGGACATTTTGGCTTTAGAGCGCGACTTAAAAGAGCTCATAGAACGCGTGTTTGACAAATTTGCAGACGGCGACACAGAGCAAAAGCCTGTGATGCACCCGAAGTTTCAGGAGGTTTTTTTTGCAGCACAAAAAGATAACAGCTTTGACTGTAACGAATTTGTAGACTACATCTTAAACGACAAAGAGAGCATCTCTTTTAAACTGCTCATTTCGCATGGTTTGAAGCTTGACGAAGTGGGCGAAGATGACGACCTTTTGACTGTTTTAAACGACATGGATTTTGGTGCTTTTGTAGGACGCAAAAAAGAAAAAGCACGTGCCTTTCAAATTTTAAGTCGCAAAAGCAACAACAACCCGCTTTTTGTCGGCGAGAGTGGCGTTGGCAAAACCGCACTAGTTTATTCGTTAGCAAGCGACTTAAAAAACGGCGTGGACATTCCGCCAAATTTAAAGAACTGCATCATCTACCAGCTAAATTTAGCGCCACTTGTCTCGGGCACGAAGTTTCGTGGCGACTTTGAGGAGCGACTGGAGGGGATTTTGGCAGATTTGTCAGAGGAAGAAAACGCCATCTTGTTCATAGACGAGATAGGCTCGATTCTCTCACGAGGAGACGGCGAAAACAGCTTTGATGCGAGTATGATCTTAAAGCCTTACCTTTCTAGCGGGAAACTTCGGTTTATAGGGACGGCGACTTTTGACGAGATAAAAAACAAAGACAAAGCGCTTTTGAGGCGGTTTAACAAAGTGGCAGTCGAGGAGCCAAAACACGACGAAGCGGTGGAGATTCTAGATGGAATCTCAAAAGAATATGGCGACTTTCACGGAGTTAAATTTGAAAAAGCCACGTGCGAGCTTTGTGTAACTTTGGCAAAACGCTACAGAAGCGACAAATTTTTGCCAGACAGCGCCATAGACGTTTTGGACGAAGTGGGCGCTAGGGCGAAGATAGAAGGCAAAAAAGTCAGCGATGAGCTAGTTAGAAGTGTGCTTGGCGAGCTGACAAACGCGGCAAATTTGGGCGAAGTAAAACGCCAAAATGAGCTGGTGCTAGCACTAAAAAACCGCCTAAAACAGAGCATCTTTGGGCAAGACGATGCTATAGAAACCGTGTGTAGCCACTTGCTTTGTAACGCGGCGGGCTTTGGTGCGGCAGACCGCCCTTTGGGCGTTTTTTTGCTAACAGGCAGCAGTGGCGTAGGTAAAACGCAGCTCACCATAGACCTAGCAAAAGCGATGAATATGAATTTTGAACGCTTTGACATGAGTGAATACATGGAAAAACATGCCGTAGCAAAATTCATAGGCTCGCCGCCAGGTTACGTGGGTTTTGAAAATGGCGGAGCACTCACAAACGCAGTAAAAAACCACCCTTACAGCGTGCTTCTGTTTGACGAAGTAGAAAAAGCGCATCCGGAGTTACTAAACGTCTTGTTGCAGGTCTTTGACAGCGCTACTTTGACAGACGCAGCAGGCTCAAAAAGCGACTTTCGCAACTGCATCATAGTCATGACGTCAAATTTGGGGACAAAAGAGGCGCCGGTTGTGGGCTTTTACAAAAACGAAAGCGTGCGTGATGACAACGCCGTTCGGGACTTTTTTGCGCCAGAATTTCGCAACAGGCTTGATGCGGTTGTGCGGTTTGCTTCGCTAAGCGAAGAGGCGTTAAAAGGCGTGGTGGAGAAGTGCCGCAAAACACTAGAAGTGGGTGGCGTGCGTGTGGAGTTTGGCGATGAGGCGGTGAGTGAAATTTTACGGCGTGGAAAGAGTGATGAATTTGGTGCTAGAAACATAGCACGCGTGGTAAAAGAGAGTGTGGCGATGAAGCTTGCGCCGCTGGTTTTGAGTGGCGAAGTGAGCGCAAAAAGCGTGGTAAAAGTGGGCTTTGAGTCTGGTGAATTTAAATTTGAGTTGAAGGATTTATGATGTTTGTTGAGCCGGTTAGTTTTGAGATCATTTTAGGGACGTTGGCGGTTTTGGCTGGTTTTGTCTTAGTGGGAATTTTGGTAGTGCTTTATGGAAAGCGATTCTTTGTGGTAGAAAACGCTGCTGAGGCGGAGGCGACAGCTGAAAAATCTGCTGAAAAAGAGGCATCTAGCGAGGCACAAAAGTCAGCTGAGAAAGCAAAAAAAGAGGCACGCACTAGCTTTTTGGAGGACGCGGAGGAGGAGCGTGTGGAGGTAGTGCGTGAAGGCGTGCGTGAGAGTTTTACGGCACGCGCTTACGAGAGAGATGCGGCGCGCGAGCGAGACACAGTGCGTGATGCGGTTCGCGATGCCGTTAGGGATGCTGTTCATGAGGCGGTTAGGGAAAATGTGCGTAAAAATTCGCGTGAGGGCGGTTTTGGTGATGCGAGGTCAAAGGGCACGGAGAGTTTAAGCGAGGCTGAAAAGCTCGAGGTGGCGGAGCTGGTGAGTAAATTTGAAAAGGTAGATCTGAGCGACGAGCAGGCGAAATTTAACAAACGTTTTGAGGCGTTAAGACGCATGGAGGAGGAGAAGGCGCAAAAGGAATTTAGTCGTGGCGCGGCTTCTGCTAGTTCTGCGGCTTCTGCTAGCGGTGAAAAAAGTGGTGCAAATTCAAGCGAGCGTAAATTTGACGAGGTGCGTGAATTTGGCGACAAAGAGGCGGCTTTAAGAGAGGCAAAAAGTGCGTTTGACGAGATGGACGACTTTGATGTAAAGATGCGAGAAGATGAGCAAAAATATAAAGCTTACTTTGAGCAAAAGGTGGGTGATGTGGCTGGTGCGGCTGACACGGTTAGTAGCGAGGCAAAAAGTGGCGTTGGTGAGGTAAATTTGGCAGGCACAGTTGGTGCGGCTGGTGCGACTGGTGCGGATGACGAGGCGGAGCTAAACGAGGAGAAATTTAGCCGAAGTGGTTTTTTTGAGAAGTTTGAGCAGGCACGAAAAGAGGGCGCGCTAGGTGAGAGTGGTGGCGTAAAAGTGGGCGATGGTAAATTTGACGCCGACAGCTTTGACACACTTCGGGCTTCGTATGCTTATGATGTGGCAGATGAGGAAGTGGTAAAAGAGGAGCGAAGTGGTTTTTTTAATCGTGTGGATTTTGGTGGTGGGCTTAAAGATGCGGCATCAGAGGAGGTGCGAGCTAGTGGCGCGCGTGCTGACGAGGTGAGCGAGGTGCGTTTGGGCGAAGTTCATGAAAGTGGTGCTAAATTTGGCGAGGCAAAAGCGGCGCAAAGTGAATTTGAGTTTGATGTCGGTGCTGGTGAGCGTGCTGGTGTTGGCGGAGGCGGTGGTGAGCGTGCTGTTGAGCGTGTGGAAAATGGTGGTTTTTTGGACGTGGAGAGTAGCGAGCGTGGTGCTGGCGGTCGCACAAATTCTGCTTTTTCTACTTTTTCGGCTTCTAGTGGCGAAAGAGTTGCACCACAACGCGCTTGGCGAAGTCAAGACACCATCGTAGAAAATGACGAATACCTAAAACGAAACATGCACAAGATAAAAGAGAACGAGGAGCTAGACAAACACTTTAATGAGCTTTTTAAGGAGAAGTCAAATACGATAGATCTTTGAGGATTTAGTGTTTAGTGTTTGGTGTTACACAAAATTAACAAACCAAACGCCGTCATTCTGAGGGAGGCGTAGCCGACCGAAGAATCCCCTGAAATTTGAGGGAGTAAAAATTCAAATTCACGAAAAGGCAAATGTAAAGATTCTTCCTTTTCGCTATAAAGGGGGATTCTTCGCTTCGCTAACACTCACTCGTAATGACGGCGGTCTGTTTTCCGTTATTGCCGTCATTCTTAGGTGGGCGAAAGCCCGCCGAAGAATTTCCTGAAATTTGAGTGAGTAAAAAGTCAAATTCGAAAAAGTAAATTTAATCTAACAAAATTTTATCAACTTTCAACACTTTAATAAAAATAATTAAAAAAATAATCAAAGAATAAAGAGATAAAGAAAGTGGCGGACAGAGAGGGATTTGAACCCTCGAGCCCCGATTAAGAGCTGCACCCTTAGCAGGGGTGTGGTTTCAGCCACTCACCCATCTGTCCGTAACATCATTCATTAAGGAGTTAAAAAAAGTTCATCTTAAAAATGAGCCCGAATTATAGCGCAATAAGCTTAAAATAAACTTAAAAAACAGAAAATCATGAAAAATTTGAATTTATCTGAATTTTTGCGAACTAAACTGCAAATTCACCACAAAATTCATCTTAGTTAAAGTAATGTTTTGCTAGAATCACCGCATTTCATTAAAAAAAGGAAAGTGTTAGCATGGGAAGTATTGGCGGACTTATTAAGATCATATTGGCGGTGATAGGCGTTATCGGCACTGTGGCTACAACTGCTTTTGTCGTAAAGATGGACTTGCAGGACAAGGAGCAACCGAGCATCGAGATAAAAAGCGAGCTTTACGCAAACGTAGACAACAAAGCAGTCGTTACGGCAAAAGACGCAAGCGGCATCAAGGAGCTAAAAGTCAAATTTAGCGATGGGCTAAACGAGACGATTCTTTTTGAAAAAGTTTATGATGGCGAGCTAGAAAAAGAGCTTAGCGTAAACATCGAAATTCCACAAAAATTTGACGGCAAACCGATGCTAATAGTAGAGGCGCTTGACGGCAGTGGTGGCATCTTTTCTGGCAACCGCGTGCGCGTGGAAAAAGAGATAAGTGTAGACTTAGAAGCCCCAGAGATAAAAGTCATCAGCCAAAGTTTTCGCATCTACAACGGCACTAGCGCTTTTGTCATCTTTAAGGCGACAGACCCAAATTTAGACACCGTTGAGGTGGTTTCAAACAAAGGCAAACGCTTTAAAGCTACACCTTTTATCCAAAAAGACTACTTCGCTGCATTTGTCTCAAGTGCGCCGTGGGACACAGACTTCCGTGCGTCTATCATAGCAAAAGACACAGCGGGCAACACGAATCGTTACAACATAGAATTTGACAAAAAAGTTCAAGAGTTCAAAAAGACCAAATTTAACGTAACTGACCCGCTTATAAACGGAGTCATTACGCGCGTTGCGGGCGACTTTACGGGCAAGGGACTTGACAAATTTATCTATGTAAACGAGGAGCTACGAGACGAGAGCAACAAAGAGGTCTTTAAGGCAAATGCGCGCTGGAAAAATGCCTTTGTGGAGGATTTTGACTTGGCGGTTTTTGACCCAGTTTCTATTACAAAAAAGAGCGACAACTTTGCAGTAGAGAGCACTTTTGTCTACAAAGGAAAAGAGATAAGTCGTGGCTGGCACTTGGGCACGGACTTTAGTGCGAACAAAAACGCAGAGGTCTATGTGAGCAATCCGGGCGTGGTTAGTTTTGCGGGCGAAAATGGAATTTACGGTAACATGGTCGTGATAAACCATGGTTTTGGCATCTCTAGTATGTATGCACATCTTTCGCAGATAAATGTGCGAGAAGGGCAGATAGTTAGAGGTGGCGAGGTGCTAGGAAACATAGGACAAACGGGCTTTGCTTTGGGCGAGCACTTGCACTTTGCGATGGTGGTAAATGGCGTTTTTGTTAAACCGGAGGACTTCACAAATGGCGTTTGGATAGAGGAAAACATAAAAGACGTCATAGCAGCGGCAAAGAGGCAGATTCTAAAGTAGGACTTTTAAAGGGCATCTCTAAAAACCAGTTTGGCTTGATTTTTTGGAGTGTTTTTAGGAGATTTTTTTCTTAA
>DCIZ01000058.1:0-6070 GCA_002317305.1 Campylobacter sp. UBA1713 | reverse complement strand
TGACGAATTTTAAGGTAAAAATATGCAAAGCGAAGCTTCTGTGAAACACAAACAAAAAAGCAAGCCACCAAATTCAGTTAAATGGTTTTTTAGAGGTGCCCTAAATTTACATAGAAAGAGTTTAGATGAAACAGACAACAATAGCAAAACGCGTTGAGAGCGTTGGAATCGGGCTACACAAAGGCGAGCCGATTCGGCTCATTTTAGAACCGCTAGAGGCAAACAGCGGTGTCGTTTTTTACAGAAGCGACGTGGGGGCGAGTTTTAGGGCTGAGCCAAAAAACGTTGTAAACACACAGATGGCGACGGTGGTAGGCAACGAAAAGGGGACGGTTAGCACCATCGAGCATCTTATGGCGGCGATTAGCGGGTATGGCATTGACAACATTCGTGTTATTGTAGACGCAAACGAAGTGCCTGTGATGGACGGCAGTGCGGTGAGTTTTTGCATGTTGCTTGACGAAGCGGGGCGCGTGGAACTAGATGCTGAAAAGGCGGTCATCGTCATTAAGCGAGAGGTGGAGGTCAAAGAGGGCGACAAATATGTAAAGGTGATGCCGAGCAAAAGCCCTAAATTTAACTACACCATTAAATTTAAAGACGAGGCGATAGGCGAACAGAGCTATATTTTTGAGTTTTCACGAGAAAATTTCATTAACCAAATAGCACGTGCGCGAACTTTTGGCTTTTTGCAAGATGTTCAGCGACTTAACTCCATCGGGCTAGCACTTGGCGGAAGTCTTGACAATGCAGTCGTAATTGACAACGGCAAAGTCCTAAATCCTGACGGACTTCGCTTTGAAAACGAATTTGTCAGGCACAAAATTCTCGATGCCATCGGTGATTTGAGTTTGCTTGGGTGCTCTATGATAGGCGACTATGAGGCTTTTGCAGGTAGCCATGACCTGAATCATAAGCTTACAAAAGCTGTCCTTGCAGATGAGAAAAACTACGAGATAGTCGTGCTTAGCGAGCCTGAACTAGAGAGAGAATATGCAAAATCTTTGGCGTGATGTTTTGGTTTTATGAAAAACTATGCCGTCATTCTGAGGGCGTAAGCCCGAAGAATCCCCTGAAATGTAAGGGAATAGAATCTTTATAAATTTACTTTTTTGTGAATTTAACGATTCTACATCACTCAAAAAGCAGCGGATTCTTCGGCGGGCTTTCGCAGTGCTTGCGAATGATGGCGTTGGTTTTGGCTTTTGTAAAATCCACTCGCCAAACCGCACAGCGACTTTTCACATTTTCGCCGTGTTTTTACTACATTTAAGCTTAGTTTTAAGAAAACTTTGCTACACTTACGCTTCTTTGATTTTGGGCTATCGTCTAATGGTAGGACATAAGATTCTGGCTCTTAGAATGTAGGTTCGAATCCTGCTAGCCCATCCAAAATTTTAAGGCTTTCATAATGAGAATAAATCATATGCAGTTTTTACCACATCAGCAAAACTTAGGTGGCGAGATTCTACAAAGCGTTTTAAAAGAGCGCGAAACAGCAAACTTTTCTGCCTACACTGAGGCTGACGTGAGGCGCGTTTTAGCGAGTTCAAATTTGACTTTTGAAGATTTTAAGGTTCTTTTAAGCCCCGTTGCTGCTGCGTTTTTAGAGCCGCTTGCACAAAAAGCAAAAGAGACAAAAGAGCGGTTTTTCGGCAAAAATATCTACTTTTTTACTCCACTCTACATCGACAACCACTGCGACAACCACTGCGTCTACTGCGGTTTTAGCAAAAAAAACAACATCCGCCGCGTTAAACTTGACGAGGAGCAAATTTGCCGTGAGCTTGACAACATCGCAAATGCTGGTTTTAGCGAGGTTTTGCTACTAACTGGCGAGATGGACAGCCGCGACTACGTCCGAACTTACATAGCGCGTGCTTGCGAGCTGGCGCGCGAGCGGTTTGCAAACGTGGGCGTGGAAATTTACCCCGTAAATGTCGAGGACTACGAGCTTTTGGCAAAAAGTGGCGTGGATTTTGTAACGGTTTTCCAAGAGACTTACAGCACCGACAAGTATGAAAAACTTCACCTTGCGGGCAACAAACGCATCTTTCCTTATAGGTTTGAGGCGCAAGAGCGAGCGCTTCGTGCTGGGATGCGTGGCGTGGCGTTTGCGGCACTTTTGGGGCTGGACGACTGGCGGCGAGACGCTTTGAGTGTGGGACTTCACGCTTCGCTTCTCCAAAAAAAATACCCGCACGCGGAAATTTCACTCTCCGTTCCGCGCATTCGCCCCATTCTTACAAATGCAAACATAGCCAAACATGGCATCAGCGAGCGCGAGCTAGCGCAAGTCATCGTGGCGTATAGACTCTTTTTGCCGTTTGCAAACATTACGCTTAGTAGCCGTGAGAGTGCGCTTTTTCGCGACAACGCCATCAAATTTGGCATCACAAAAGTTTCGGCGGGCGTGAGTGTAAAGATAGGCGCACACGGCGGTAGTAGCGACAAAAGTGGCGAGGGAGACGGGCAGTTTGAGATAGCAGATGCGAGGAGTTTGGACGAGATGAAAGAGGCTATCTTTCACGCTGGGCTAACACCTGTGGCAAATGACACGCTATTTTTGGGGTGATGGAGTGCGTAGTGTGTTTGGAATGCAGAATGCAGAATGCGAGTTTTGCGATTCTCTAGAATTGATAAACAAATTTACGAAAAAGTAAATTTTTACAAATTCTGTTTTTTGTTTTCCGCATTCTGCTTTCTGGTACCGCCGTCATTCTGATGGAGCGAAAGCAACCAAAGAATCCCCTGTCTGGCGAGGGCAAATTTGTCAAAATGCGATAAAATCTGTGCGAAGCCGTCATTCTGAGGGAGGCGAAAGCCGACCGAAGAATCCCCTGAAATTTTAGGGAGTAGAATCTTTGAAATTTGCTTTTTTGTAAATTTGACTTTTTTTACTTTATCAAAAGGCGGGAGATTCTTCGCTTCGCTACCATAACGCTTGCGAATGACGGCGGTATATTTTTGCTTTTTTGATATGTAAAAAAGCTAACGCTTTTTTTTGTAGTCCCGCCACCGTTTTCTTTTTCGATAAATCTCAAAAGAAAACGGCGGCGGGAGAGGCTGACGGGGGCTACCGCCCCTGCGACCCCGTTTCAGAAAACGGAATGCGGAATGCGGAATTTACAAATTTGCTTTTTTGTGAATTTGTAGATTCTTAGCCCTTGCCAGGCAGGGGATTCTTCGGTCGCTACCGCTCCCTCAGAATGACGGCGGTAACGGAGAGCGGAATGCGTAAAACAGAAAACGGAATTTGTAAAAATTTGCTTTTTTGTGAATTTTACGATTCTACTCGCTCAAAACACAAATTTAAACAGCACGCAAATTTCAAAATATTTTTGAAAAAGGATAACAAATGATAACACTAAACAAAATCATACAGGCAAAACGGACAATCAGCGACTTTGTAACGAAAACGCCATTTGGTTACGCACCGAAGCTTAGCAGAATCACAGGCGCAGAAGTTTTCCTAAAAAAAGAAAACCTCCAACTCACAGGCGCTTATAAAGTTCGTGGTGCGTTTAACAAGATCGCTCACCTAAGCGACGAGCAAAAAAAGAGTGGTGTCATAGCCGCAAGTGCGGGCAACCACGCGCAAGGTGTCGCCATTAGTGCTAGGCACTTTGGTGTAAAGGCGACCATCGTCATGCCAGAAGCAGCACCGCTTTTGAAGATCAGCGCGACAAAAGCACTAGGCGCGGAGGTGATATTGCGCGGTGATAACTTTGACGAGGCTTATGCGTTTGCGCAAAACTATGCGGCTGAAAACCAGATGACTTTTGTCCATCCTTTTGACGATGAATTTGTGCAGGCGGGGCAGGGGACTATAGCGCTTGAGATGCTTGACGAGGTAGCAGACCTTGACTACATTGTCGTGCCTGTGGGCGGCGGCGGGCTGGCGAGTGGCGTGGCGAGCTGCGCAAAGCAGATAAACCCAAATTTGAAAGTGATAGGCGTGAGCGCAAAGGGCGCGCCAGCGATGTTTGAGAGCTTTAAAAGCGGCGAACTTCACAACTCAAAAAGCGTGCGAACTATAGCGGACGGCATCGCGGTTAGAGACACGAGTAGCGTTACTTTTTCGCACCTAAAAGAGTGCCTTGACGACATGGTTTTGGTCGATGATGAGGAGGTGGCGAGCGGGATTCTCTACCTTCTTGAAAATCAAAAAATCGTAGTCGAGGGGGCTGGCGCTGTGGGGATAGCGGCACTTTTGGAGGGTAAATTTGCCTATGAAAAGGGGGCGAAGATAGGCATCGTGCTAAGCGGCGGTAACATCGACATGCAGATGCTAAATGTAATAATAGAAAAGGGTCTCATTAAAAGTTATCGAAAAATGATAATAGATGTTACGCTTATAGACAAGCCGGGCTCTTTGATGAAGCTCTCACAGACGCTAGCGGACGCGGGCGCAAACATAGTAAAGATAGACTACGACCGTTTTTCGACAAAGCTAAATTATGGCGATGCGATGATAAAGATCACACTAGAGACAAAAGGCAGAGAGCACCAAGAGGAGGTGGCGAGGACGCTTAGAAGCGGTGGATATGAATTTAGCGTGGAGTGATGCGTTCGGAAAGAAAAGTGCGGAGTGCGTTCGGAATGCAGAATGCAGAATGCGAATTTTGCGATTCTCTAGAATTGATAAACAAATTTACGAAAAAGTAAATTTTCACAAATTTTGTTTTTTGTTGTCCGCATTTTGCTTTCAGAAACAGGGGCGCAGGGGCGAAAGCCACCGCCCACCGTCCCGCCACCGTTTTCTTTTGAGATTTATCGAAAAAAAACGGCGAGGGACTACAAAAAAAGCGTTAGCTTTTTGCATGCGGAGTGTGTTCGGAAAACTGAAAACGAATTTTGCGATTCTCTAGAATTGATAAACAAATTTACGAAAAAGTAAATTTTCACAAATTCTGTTTTCTGTTTTCCGCATTCTGCTTTCTGGTACCGCCGTCATTATGAGTGAGCGAAGCGACCGAAGAATCCCCTGCATGGCGAGGGACAAATTTGTCAAAATGCGATAAAAGCGGTGCGAAGTCGTCATTCTGAGCGAGCGGTAGCGAAGCGAAGAATCCCCTGCCTAGCGATGGCGTAAAAAGCCAAATTTGTTTTTTTGTAAATTTAACGATTCCGCCTGCTAAAAAGGCAGGGGTTTCTTCGGTCGGCTACGCTTATGTCATAATGACGGCGGTCTGTTTTTGCTTTTTAGACATTTACAAAGCTTAAAACAAATTTAAAAAAAGGAACTACATGAAGATTGCTATTTTGGGTGCGATGAACGAGGAGATCGTGCCGATTTTAAAAAAACTGGGCAGTTATAAAACTACGGATTATGCAAAAAACACATTTTACGAGGCGACTTTTGGCGCTCATGAGCTCGTTCTTGCTTACTCAAAGATAGGCAAGGTAAATTCGGCTTTGACGGCGACCATTCTCTTTGAGAAATTTGGCTGTGAGATGCTTTTTTTTACGGGCGTGGCGGGCGCGCTTGATGCAAAACTTCGCATTGGCGACCTCATTTTTGCTACAAAAACGACACAATACGACCTTGACATTAGCGTTTTTGGACATCCAAAGGGCTTTGTGCCGGGCGGTGCGGTTTTTGTGGAGACTGACGCGCGGCTAAACGAGCTAGCAAAGGGCGTGGCGAAAAAGCTAGGCGTTGGGCTAGGCAGCGGCGTCATAGCAAGCGGCGACAAATTTGTCTGTGACGAGGCGAGCAAAAGTGCCATAGCAAGTGAGTTTGGTGCGGCGGCGGTGGAGATGGAGGGTGCGAGCGTGGCGGTGGTGTGCGATGCGCTTAACAAGCCGTTTTTTCTTTTGCGTTCTGTTAGCGACGAGGCGGGCGGTGGCGCGGAATTTGACTTTGACAAATTTGTAGAGGAGAGTGCGCGGGTTTCGGCGGATTTTGTGCTGGAGATGGTGAGTGCGTTCTGAAAACGGAGTGCGGAGTGCGGAATGCGGAATTTGTGAAAATTTGTTTTTTTGTAAATTTAAAGAAACATTTTTGCTTTGCAAAAAGCGCTTCGCTTGTTTTAAAGGAAACATTTTTGCTTTGCAAAAAGCGCTT
>DCIZ01000061.1:10468-16237 GCA_002317305.1 Campylobacter sp. UBA1713 | reverse complement strand
GACTTGTCGATTCTAGAGAATCGCAGAATCCGTTCTCCGTTCTCCGTTCTCCGTTCTCCGTTCTCCGTTCTCCGTTCTCCGTTACGAAAATGCCCTGTCGATGCCCGCACAGATGGCGTGAATGACTAAAATGTGGACTTCTTGAATCCTCGCCGTGTCGCTTGAAGGCACGACCAAATTTAGCCTACACGCTTCGTTCATCTTGCCACCACCTTTGCCGCTTAACCCCACAGTGTCTAGCCCTAACAAGCGCGCTTTTTCAAAGGCATTTAGCACGTTGGCGCTGTTGCCGCTTGTCGAAATGCCAAAAAGCAAGTCGCCACTTCTGCCTACCGCCTCGACCTGCCGTGAAAAGACAAAGTCAAAGCCATAGTCGTTGCCGATGGCTGTAAGTGCTGACGTGTCTACGCTAAGTGCGATGCCAGCAAGCCCAGCCCGCTCGGTTTTGTATCTGCCGCTAAGTTCAGCCGCGAAGTGCTGCGCGTCTGCTGCGCTTCCGCCGTTGCCACAGATGAGGACGCGACCGCCGTTTTTTAGTGCCTTTACCGCCGCTTCTGTCGCCTCTACTACGCCCTTTTCTAGCTCACCACACAAGGCTAAAACCTCGTTGTGAGCTTTAAGTTCTTCTAAAAAGATTGACATGTTTTTCCTTAAATTTAAATTTGCTTAAAAATTTGACGCTGAAAATTTACACACTCCGCATTCCGCATTCCAAACACACTCAGACGTGGTCGCAGAGGCGGTAGCCCTCGTCGCTTGTCCTGTCTTGATTTTTGAGCGAAGCGATTTAAGCGGGTCGCAGAGGCGGTAGCCCTCGTCGCCCACCTCCGCCACCACAATTTTTGAGCTTTAGCGAAAAAATTGTGGTGGCGGAGGCTAAACAAAAAAAGCGTTAGCTTTTTACATACGGAAAACGGAAAGCAGAAAGCAGAAAACGGAATTTCGTAAATTCACTTTTTCGTAAATTTGACGATTCTACTATATCAAATTTCAGGGGATTCTTCGGTCGGCTTTGCCTCCCTCAGAATGACGGCGTTGATTTGACTATTCTAGAGAATCGCAAATTCCGCATTCCGCATTCCGCATTCCAAACACACTCCACATCACTCGCCCAAAATTTTTTTCACTATCCCGCTCGTGCTTCGCCCTTCTTCGAATTTTATGAGCTCCACGCGCCCCGCAAATTCACTCCCCACGACCTCTTTGCCCTCATAGTCCGCACCCTTTACCAGCACGTCCGGACGCACCGCCCGCACGAGTTCAAGCGGCGTAAGCTCGTCAAAAATCACGACAAAATCCACACACGCAAGGCTAGCTAGCACAGCAGCGCGGTCGCCCTGCGAATTTACCGGACGCGTCTCACCCTTTAAAGCCCTTACAGATGCATCAGAATTTAGCCCCACCACAAGCACGTCGCCTAGTGCCCTCGCCTTTTGCAAATAGCTCACGTGCCCAAAGTGCAAGATGTCAAAACAGCCGTTTGTAAAGACGACCTTTTTCCCAGTCAAGTCAGGCAAACGCGTAACCACCTTGCTCGCAAAACCGCCCAAATTTGAATTTTGAGTAGAATCACACAAGCCTCTAAGCGCCTCTATCTCCGCCCAGCTCGCATCGGCACTTCCCACTTTTCCTACCACCACAGCCGCAGCTAAATTTGCCGTCTCGATGGCACTTCTGAGCGCATCGCCACGTGCCAAACAAACCCCCAAAGTCGCCAGCACGCAGTCGCCAGCGCCCGTTACGTCAAAGACCTCTTTTGCAAGTGCGGGAAATATCTCCACATGCGAGTCCTCTTTTCCAACGCCCGAGCCCAAAAGCGCGATGCCGTCCTCGCTGATGGTGATGAGACTTTCACTTAAAGCAAATTTGCTTTTTAGCACGTGCAAAGCCGCTTTCAAATCGCCTTGCGACTTTATGTCAAAACCCACCGCCAAAGCGGCTTCTTTTTTGTTTGGCGTTAGCAAGTAAGCCCCGCTATATTTGCTAAAATCCGCCCCTTTTGGATCGACCAAAACACGCTTTTTGTGGCGCGTGGCTATCTCGATGAGACGGCGACAAAGGTAGTCGTTTAGCACGCCTTTTCCGTAGTCGCTTAAAAGCACTATGTCAAAATCCTCCACGACACTCTCAAATTTTTCCGCCACTTCATCGTTGCAGTTTATGCTACAAACACTCTCGCTGTCTAGCCTCAAAACCTGCTGGTGAGCCACCATCACGCGACTTTTTTGGCTAGAAACGCGCCCTTTTTCACGAAAAAGAAATTCATCTGCTACGCCACGACTTTTTAAAAGCTGGGCGGTTTGCGTGCCTAGCGCGTCGTCTCCGACTACGCTTAAAACGCCCACTTGTGCCCCAAGTGCTATTAGGTTTGAGACGACATTTCCACAACCACCGAGCTTTTTTGTCTCTTTGCAAATTTTAACTATAGGCACGGGTGCTTCGGGCGAAATGCGCTCACAACTCCCCCAAATGTAGTGGTCTATCATTAAGTCACCAACGACTAAAATTTTTACCATTTTTGTTCCTTTTTTAAATTTGTGCTTTGCGGACACGATAAGGCTCATAATGACAGCAGTAACGAAAAGCGAAATGCACAACTCCGTTTTCCGTTTTCCGAATGTAAAAAGCTAACGCTTTTTTAGTCCCTCGCCGTTTTTTCTTTTCGCTTTCGTCTCAAAGAAAAAACGGCGAGGGACGGTGGGCGGGGGCTTTCGCCCCTGCGACCCCACACTTCACACTTCATATTTTGAACACAGAATCAAATTTGCCGTTTCATGTCTATTACATAACGAAACTTCGCACTTGCCGAAGTCATCTTCTCATACACCTCATCTATCTGCTCTGGCGTTATGAGCTCGACCTCTGGGTAGATGCCGTTTTTCACAGAAAAGTCTAGCATCTCCTGCGTCTCTTTTATGCCACCTATGAGCGAGCCGTAAATTTTTTTGTTCGCCGCAAAAATGAGCTCAGAAAGCCCCACGCCCACTTTGTCGCCAGTCGGCGGAAGTCCCACGACGCCCATCTCACCGCCGTATTTTAACAAACGCACATATTCAGCGGGCGAGTAGCGAGTAGGAATGGTGCTGATGATGATGTCAAAACGCTCATCGCACTTTGTGCTAGTAAAAAAGCCCTTTACGCCCATCTTAAACGCCTCTTCTTTTTTCTTTTCGTTTCGCGCAAAAACGCTCACCTCCGCCCCAAACGACACGGCGTATTTTACCGCCATTACGCCCAGTCCGCCAAAACCCGCAACGGCGACTTTTTTGCCCGCTTCGCAACGGCTAAATTTGAGTGGGCTGTAAGTGGTGATGCCCGCACACAAAAGCGGCGCGACTTTTGAAAGGTCTGCTGTAGCGGGGATTTTGATGGCAAAGTCGGCGTTTAAGACGATGTTGTCGCTATAACCGCCATATGTTGGCTTGCCGCCGTGAAAAACATCATAAGAGTCGTAAGTAAAAACGCCGCGTGAGCAAAACTGCTCGTGGCTGGCTTTGCACGCTTCGCACGCGCCGCAACTGTTTACCATGCAACCCACGCCTGCGATGTCGCCTATCTCAAATTTGGTTACCGCCGCGCCTTTGGCTACTACGCGTCCGCAAATTTCATGTCCAGGCACCATCGGGTAGATGGCATCACGCCACTCGCTTTTTGCAGCGTGAATGTCGCTATGGCAGATGCCCGCATAGAGAATTTCTAACAAAACATCGTTTTTGCCGAGTGGATGGCGAGAGAATTCCCACTTTTTAAATTTGGCGTTTTTGTCTGTTACCATGTAGCCAGTAGCGCTTATCGATTCGCCTGAAAGGGCTTGTTTTATGTATTTTTGCATCTTTTTTCCTTTTTTTGTAAATTTAAAAACCTTAAAAACCAAAAACAAAAAACGGCATCGCTTGGTAGCCCATCGCGTCTTTTATCTCTATCTCCACGCTCGGCTCACTTTTTGGCGCTTTTGCCCCCTCGTCCCACTCAAATTCTAGCAAAACAGGCGACGAACTCCCGCTTGGCTTGCCGCTTTTTATGTCAAAACCCATGCCCGCTGTCGCCGAATAAACCACCACAGAGTTGCTTTGTGGCACAAATTCGGTTATGGAAGTAACTGGGCTAAACCATGCATTTCCACGCTCTTTGCCATACTCCCAAATTTGCTCCACGCTCATCTTTTTTTGGTCTATTTTGTAGATGACTGCGCGACTATACTTCTCGTTAGCAAAATTTGGCTGCCTCATGCCACGCGCATCGCCGTTGTCAAAAGCGGTTATGTAGACGATGTCGCCACTGCTTTTTTCCTCTATTTTAAACGCCGTGTGTTGTGTCCACGTCCAGTCAAAACCGCCACCTTTTTCTAAAAAGCCCGGGCATTGTGAGCCGTTTGCGATGCATTTTACCTCGTTGCCGCTAGCGTCGACTGGTTTTAAAAGTGCTTTTTTAAATTTCTCACCCCAACCTTCTGGCGAGCCTAGAATCCACTTTACTTTTTTGTCTCGTCCTATCTTTACGATGGCGCTTTGGTGGCGTGAGCTGACTATGATGGAGTCGTCATTTTTGTCATAAACCACGCTGTTTACGTGCGCCCAGTTTCGCCCTGCTCCCGTGCCTATGATGTCGCCAAATTCATCGCTAGTCTCTAGTCGCGCCAGCTCGTCCGTGCTCATCGTTAGTCCTTCTAGCTTTGCGTCTACGTTTAAGCAAACCGCACCTTTGTTTAGCACTTTTAGCACAACCGAGCGGTAAGGGTCTAAAATTTCAAAAAGCCGCCACTCGTCAAAGACTCGCCCGTTTGCATCTAACTCCACTATGACGTCTCTAACAGTTCTAACGTTTTTGCCATCTGGGCGTTTGTAGTTAGCACTTCCCACACGCAAAAAGACATGGTCGCCGCTCACAAAAAGCGAGTGCGAAAAGTCGTTGTAGCTCAAAGGAAGCCTTCTGTTTAGCACACTTCGCCCCATGATGTCTATGCGTGCTTGACGCTGTCCGTAGCCAAAATTCACAAGCCCGCTAGAGTCTTGCCGAAAGCCCATCATCACGCCACTTTTGTAGAGGCTGTCCATGTCGTAAATTTGGTTTGGAAGCAAAAACCACCGCACTTCGCCTTGTGTGTCTATGACAAAAACTTCTGGCTCATAAGCCCACTCAAGCGCGCCGCCAGCGGGATTGTTCCAAACGGCTTTTACACCTTTTGCATCGCCGCCGATGTTGTTTATGAGATAGAGGCGATTTTTGAATTTTGGTGCGACTTTTTTGACGTTTATTTGGCTAAAAAATACGCCGTTTCTTGCGCCATAAGTCTGGGCAAAAAGTGGCGCAGCGTAAATTTTGTAGCTCTCTTTTACATGCTCTTGCTTGCCGCCAAAGTGCTTTGTGTAGCTCACAGAAACGGTGTTTAGGTAGTCAGCATAAAGTCCAAAAATGGCGATTCCGCCGTGCGTTTTTAGCTCGCTCTCTTTTAGTGTGTAGGCTATCTCTACGCCATCTTTTTTTGGCTCGATGCTAACACTTGCGTTTGTGATGGTGTAGCCGCCGTCTTTTATGATGGCAGTTAGTGGCGCTGTGCCATAAGGATTTACCACTACTTCGCCCAACTGCCCTTGTGTTTGGTAGGTCATCTTTGGACCGCTCGGACCGCCGATGCCAAACAAAAACACACTAAACGAAAGAAGTAAAAATATCTTTTTCATGATGATCCTTAAATTTGAATTTGTTGTTTTTTTGTAATTTACTGCGCTCCGCCATTCAGAAAACGGAAAACGGAATGCGGAAAACGGA
>DCIZ01000061.1:0-10444 GCA_002317305.1 Campylobacter sp. UBA1713 | reverse complement strand
ATTTGCTTTTTCTCAAATTTGACGAATTCCACACTCTGCATTCCAAACGGGGTCGCAGGGGCTTTGCCCCCGTCCGCCCGTCCCGCCAGCATTCTCTATTGAGCTTTAGCGAAAAGAGAATGCTGGCGGGACTACAAAAAGCAAAGCTTTTTACCCGCTAGAAATGGAATTCGAAAAACAAAAAACGGAATTTGTAAAAATTCGCTTTTTTTAAATTTGACAAATTCCGCACTCCGCATTCCGTAATGTAAAAAGCTAACGCTTTTTTTTAGTCCCGCCTCCGTTTTATTTTTCGATAAATCTCAAAATAAAACGGCGGCGGGACGGCGGGCGGGGGCTACCGCCCCTGCGACCCCCGTTCGGAAAACGGAAAACAGAGTGCGGAAAACGGAAAACAGAATTTCGTAAATTTGCTTTTCGTGAATTTGACGATTCTGTAGAATTGCAGAATCCGCACTCCGCATTCCGCATTCAGCTATTTCTCACTATTAAACTCTCTGGCAACGAAAACCGCGCTATCACCTCCACCTCTTTGTTACGCATCTCGCCGTTGTCTTTTTCGTGGTCAAAACCCAGCACATGCAAAAGCCCGTGCGTAAAAAGCAAAGCCACTTCGTCCTCGTAAGAGTGCCCTAGCCGCGTAGCCACCGCCGCTGCTTCGTCAGAATTTATGACCACAACGCCAAGCGGCGCGTGCGGAACGTAGGCAAAAGGAAAACTCAAAACATCTGTGCTTTTGTCTATTTTGCGCGTTTTTAAATTCAAAGCCCGCATCTCCTCGCCATCGCAAAAATTTAGCTCCACCTCAAACGGCGTCAAAAATTCAGCTATCTCGTCCAAAACCGCCGGATATCTCTCATCGCAAATTATCATTTTTCAAAACTCCTAGCACCATTTCATATGCTATTTCCACCGCTTTTTCACGAATTTCGTTTCGCTCGCCACACAAATTTAGCCGCACCACGCTCACTTCACCTTCGTAAAAAACACCCACAAAAACCGTTCCTACGGGCTTTTGCTCACTTCCACCTGTCGGACCTGCCACGCCACTTATAGCAACTGCCACATCTGCCCCAAAAAGCCCCGCCGCACCCGCTGCCATCTGCCTTACGCACTCTTCGCTCACCGCACCAAAACCCGCCAAAACCTCTTCGCTAACGCCTAAAAATTTGCTTTTTACCGCGTTTGCGTAACTCACCAAAGAGCCCGCAAAACATCCGCTAGCACCGCTCACTTCGCCTAAACGCGCCGCTGCAAGCCCAGCCGTGCAAGACTCCGCAAAGGTGATGGTTTTTTCTTTTTCTAAAAGCAAAGAGACCACTTCTTCAAATATTGTCATTTTGACCCTTAAAGATTCATAAATTTTTCAACTGATTTTAGTTAAAATTAACCAAATTTTAACTTAAAGGAAAAACATGGATTACCCCGTTTTACTTCCACAAACCAAATTTGAAATGCGGGCAAATTTAGCCACAAAAGAGCCTGCTCGCTTCAAAAAATGGGACGACGAAAGAGCCTACCAAAAGATGTGTCAAAACAGAAAAGATGCAAATGTCTCTTTTAACATTCACGACGGTCCGCCCTACGCCAACGGGCACATTCACATAGGACATGCGTTAAACAAAATCCTAAAAGATATCATCACAAAAACGCACTACTTTTTTGGCGAAAAAGTAGCATATGTGCCGGGCTGGGATTGCCACGGACTGCCCATCGAACAGCAGGTAGAGACAAAGCTAGGCGATGCCAAAAAAACGCTACCAAAGTCTGCCATCAGAGAGCACTGCCGCGCGTGGGCAAACGAATTCATAGAGATTCAAAAGAACGAATTTAAAGCACTCGGCGTTTTGGGCGACTTTGAAAACCCTTACAAAACGCTAAAAACCAAATTTGAAGCGAACATTTTCAGAACGCTTTGCGAAGTGGCAAAAAAAGGACTGTTAGTCGAGCGAAGCAAGCCTGTTTTTTGGAGCTGGGCGGCTAGGTCAGCACTAGCTGAAGCTGAGATAGAGTATGAGGACAAAGAGGACTACTCTATATTTGTCGCTTTTGATTTGCAGCAAGATGCGTGCGAAAAGCTAGGCGTAAAAAGCGCTAGTGCGGTCATCTGGACGACTACGCCGTGGACACTGCCTGCGAATCAAGCCATTAGCCTAAACCCAAACGAAACCTACGTCATAACGAGCGAAAATTTAGTTTTTGCTGAACCGCTTTTAGAGAGCCTAACAAAAGGCGGGCTAACAAGTGGCGAAGTGGTGAAGCGTTTTAGTGCAAAAGAGCTTGAAGGGCTAAAAGCGACAAATCCACTAAACGGGCGCGACTCTTTGCTCATTTTGGGCGAACACGTCCTCATGGACGGCGGCACGGGACTAGTTCACACCGCACCAGGTCACGGCGAGGACGACTACTTTGTGAGCTTACGCTACGGCATTCCTGTGCTTATGCCTGTAGATGAAGGCGGGCTTTATGACGAAAGCATAAGAGCGCTTGTGCCAAATTCAGTTGCTGACGAATTTGTAGGACTTCACATATTTAAAGCAAACGAGAAAATTTTAGAGCTACTCGGAAGTGCGCTTTTAAAAAGCTCAAAATTTACTCACAGCTACCCGTTTTGCTGGCGAACACACAAACCAGTCATCTACCGCGCGACAAAGCAGTGGTTTGTGGCGATGGATGAGCCCGTTTTGGGCGGAAAAAGCCTGCGTGAAGTGGCGCTAGACGCCATCAAAGAGGTAAAATTTTACCCAGAAAGCGGGCGCAACCGCCTAAGTGCGATGGTGGAGAATCGTCCTGATTGGTGCATCTCGCGCCAAAGAGACTGGGGCGTGCCGATCGCGTTTTTTAGACAAAAAAGCGACAAAAGCGTGGTTTTTGATGCCGAAGTTTTAGAGTTTGTCGCAAGCGTTTTTGACGAAAAGGGAGCAGACGCGTGGTGGGATTTGGAAGTGGCTGAGCTTTTGCCAGAAGCATGGAAAGCGCGGGCAGGCGAGCTAGAAAAGTGCGAAGGCATCTTAGACGTTTGGTTTGACAGTGGTTCAACGTGGAATGCCGTGCTAAAAAGCGGCGACTATGAGGCTGGTGAGTTGCCCGCTAGCATGTATTTAGAAGGTAGCGACCAGCACAGAGGGTGGTTTCAAAGCTCACTTTTACTAAGCTGCGCCGTGCGTGGCAAAGCGCCGTTTAAAAGCGTTCTCACACACGGCTTTACAGTAGACAAAAACGGCAACAAAATGAGCAAAAGCAAAGGCAACGTAGTAGCACCTGCTGACGTGGCAGCCAAATTTGGCGTAGAAGTTTTGCGGCTTTGGGTGGCTAGCAGCGACTACAGCGGCGAGCAAAAGATAGGCGACGAGATTCTAAAACAGATAGGCGAACAATACCGCAAAATTCGCAACACCGTCCGCTTTTTGCTAGCCTCTGTGGAGGACTTAGACGCTGTTTGTGATGCGAGCGAATTTAAGGCGTTAGATGCGTGGATTCTAAAGCGAGCGAGTGAGGTTTTTGCGGAGGTGAGTGCGGCGTTTAAGGCTTATGAGTTTAGTCGTGGCTACCAAATTTTGCTGAATTTTTTGAGTGGCGACCTGAGCGGAATCTACCTAGACGTTTGCAAAGACCGCCTCTACTGCAACGAGAAAAACGGCCTTAAAAGGCGAAGTGCCCAAAGTGCGATGGCTTTGATTCTCCGCTCGCTTTTGCCACTTTTAGCGCCCGTGCTAACACACACAGTAGACGAAGCGTTAGAGGCAGCTCCCGTGATGGTAAAAGGCGAGGCAAAGGACGTTTTTGACTTAGTCTATGTGCCGCTTGTTTTTGGTGGCGAGAATTTGGCGAGTTTTGACGAGGTTTTGGTGGGCGCTAGAGGCAAATTTAACGAAGCGGTTGATGTGCTAAAAAAAGAAAAAACCATCAAAAACACGCTGGAGCTTTTTGTAAAAACAGACTTTGTGAGCGGTTTGAGTGAAGATGATCTAGCTGACTGGTTTGTGGTGAGTGGTGCTCTAGATGCGTGCGATTTGGCTGGCGGTGCTGATGTGTGTGGCGGTAGTGTTGGCTTTGTGCGTGCTGGCGATATGTGCGATTCTGCTGGTGGTGCTGACGGTGAAGTGCTGGTGCGTTTTGAGGTGGCGGGTGCTAAATTTGTAGTGGTTAGGTCGCCGCTTTTTAAGTGTCCACGTTGTTGGAAATTTAGTGCAAAAAGTGCCGACTCGCTTTGCGAGCGCTGCGAAGGCGTCATGAAGTCATTTTAATGACTTAAGCCAAAAGAATCTACTGCTTGGCGAGGACGGAGAATTTGCAAATTCGCTTTTTCTCAAATTTACAGATTCTACCTACTCAAATTTCGGGGGATTCTTCGGTCGGCTTTCGCCTCCCTCAGAATGACGGCGTTGCTTGTCGATTCTAGAGAATCGCAAATTCCGCATTCTGCATTCTGCATTCCGAACGGGGTCGCAGGGGCGGTAGCCCCCGTCCCCCAGCCTCCGCCTTTGCAACCTTTGAGCTGAAAGCGAAAAGGTTGCAAAGGCGGAGGCTAAACAAAAAAAGCGTTAGCTTTTTTACCAAAAATTAGTCAAAATTTCGACAAATTCGAACAACGCCGTCATTCTGAGCGAGCGTTAGCGAAGCGAAGAATCCCCCTGCCTTTTGAGCGGGTAGAATCTTTAAAATTCGCAAAAAAGCAAATTTGTAGATTCTTTGCCCTTGCCAGGCAGGGGATTCTTCGGTCGCTAACGCTCCCTCAGAATGACGGCGTTGCTTGTCGATTCTAGAGAATCGCAAAATCTGCATTCTGCAATCCGAACGCATTCCGTTTTCCAAATGCCTAAATTTCCAAAAAGCCACAAATTTACGCTTTAATAAAGTTTGAATTAAGTTTTGTTTTGCTACTATTTTGAAATTTTAGTTCTAAGGAGAGAGAACATGGGTAAATTTGTAAACAACACAAAGGAGTTTTTCGAATTTTGCAAAGATAACGAAGTCAAATTTGTAGACTTTCGTTTCACCGACCTAAAAGGCACGTGGCACCACGTAACCTACAACATGAAAGCCATAAACGAAGATAGCTTCAAAGGCATCGCTTTTGACGCGAGTAGTTTTGACGGCTGGCAGCCTATTCACAAGTCCGACATGGTGCTCATTCCAGATGTAGAAACGGCGTTTTTAGACCCTTTCACTGCTGACGTTACCATCATCGTCATCTGCGATGTTTACGACATTTACAAGGGACAAATGTATGAAAAGTGCCCACGAAGTATCGCCAAAAAAGCAGCTAGTTACCTAAGATCGAGCGGGCTAGGCGACGTGGCATATTTTGGACCAGAAAACGAATTTTTCATCTTTGACGATGTAAAAATAAGCGATGAGTGCAACTACGCTAGCTTCAAAATAGACACCGAAGATGGCGAGTGGAATGACAACACACACTACCCTGACGGCTTCAACTCTGGACACCGCCCACGCAAAAAAGGCGGCTACTTCCCCGTCCCGCCAGTAGATACCATGACAGACCTAAGAGCCGAGATGGTGCAAGTGCTAGAACAAGTGGGGCTAGAAGTCTTTGTGGCGCACCACGAAGTGGCACAAGGTCAGGGCGAGATAGGCGTGAAATTTGGCAGGCTAGTAGAGGCAGCTGACAACGTCCAAATTTACAAATATGTAGTAAAGATGGTGGCGCACCTAAACGGCAAAACGGCGACTTTTATGCCAAAACCACTCTACGGCGACAACGGCAGCGGCATGCATGTGCACCAAAGCATTTGGAAAGATGGAAAGAATCTCTTTTTCAAAGAGGGCGGCTACGCAAATTTGAGCGACACGGCGCGCTGGTATATAGGCGGTGTTTTGAAACACGCTAGAAGTCTTTGCGCCTTTACAAACCCTAGCACGAACAGCTACAAACGTCTCATTCCGGGCTTTGAAGCGCCTAGCATCCTCACCTACTCTTGCCAAAACAGAAGTGCTAGCTGCCGAATTCCTTACGGAAGTGGCGAAAAGAGCGTGCGAGCTGAATTTAGATTCCCAGATAGCACCGCCTGCCCTTACCTAGCCTTTGCGGCGATGTTGCTAGCGGGGCTTGACGGCATAAAGAATCACACAGAGCCAGTGGGTCCGATGGACGAGAATCTATTTGAGCTACACCTAGACGAAATTCGCGAGAGGGGCATCGAGCAGCTCCCACACACACTTCGTGGCGCACTTGAGAGCATGCTACGAGACAGGGCTTATCTAGCAGAAGTTATGACAGATGAGTTTATAAAGGCTTATCAACATCTTAAATTTGAGACACAAGTCTGGCCTTATGAGGCGCGCCCTACGCCGTTTGAGTTCAAAACGTGCTACTCGTGCTAAATTAAAAGTGCGGAATTTCGTCAAATTCAGTTTTCCGTTTTCCGTTACCACCGTCATTCGCAAGCGTTGCGTTAGCGAAGCGAAGAATCCCCTGCCTTTTGAGCGAGTAGAATCTTTAAAATTCACAAAAAAAGCAAATTTGACTTTTCCGCCTCGCCAGGCGGGGGATTCTTCGGGTCGCTTTGCTCCCTCAGAATGACGGCGTTGGTTTGACGATTCTGTAAAATCGCAGTTTTCCGCATTCCATTTTCCGAACGCATTTACTATTTAGTAACCTTTTTATAGTATCATTTTGCAAAATTTTTTTACTAAGGATTTGTCATGGCAAATGTTAGATTATTTGGCTTTTTTGACGGCGGCGTTGAGATCAGTGAGCACATTTTTAAACAAAAACTGAGCGCACTAAACCCAAAAAACTGTGTCTGTGTGGAGTTTAACCCAAACATTCTCTCAAAGAGCTCCGCTGGCAAAAAGATCACCCTAAAAGGGATCAAAAAAGGCAGCACAGCAGAGCAGGTCAAAAACAGCGCAAAAGCAAATTTGGGCGGTTTTGAATTTACAAACGATGACTTGGTTTTTGTCGTTTGTGGTAGCGGTTTTAGCCCACTTGCAGCGGTCGAAGTGGCGTCAAAAGCAAAAAATTCTGGTGCTTTTGTCATCTCGTTTGCCATCGAAGAGACCGCAAATTCTGACGCTATAAACGCACTTCAAGAGGTCTCAAACGCCACCATAAAAGTAGAAAAAGAGAGCAAGCTAGAAGCGGCAAAATTTGGTGCTACTTTTTCGCGGTTTGTGGAGGTTTTTGCCGACCTTGCCGTGTGTAGCGAAAACGGCTGGCAGGTAGCTGTAGACGCACTCTCAAACATCATGCGAATTCCTGGCGGCATGAATCTCTCGACAGAGTCAAAAACAGGCGAAAAATGCGTTGCAAACGCCATCGACGAAGTCTTTTCGGCGAGCCGCATCACCGACTTTTCACGCGTTGTAGGCGGCTACTTGTGCGTAAAATTCCCGTCTGACTACGACAAAGACGAGATAAACAGCACCATCGAAAAATACCACCGCATGTTTGACCCAAGTGCTGGCGTCATCATCGTAACCAAATTTGAACCAAAATTCAAAGCAAACGAAGCGCGTGCGGTTTTGCTAACGGTGGAAAAAAGTGGCGAAACTGAAAGCGTGGCAAACTAAATTTAAAAAATGCCAAAAAACGCCAAAAAAACAAAACTCGGAGAGAGCACAAAAATGGACAACATTTCTGAAAAAACAAAAAACCACACGCCCGCCAAACCAAACCGCTTTCCCACACGTCAAATTTGCGTTGGTGGCGTTAGAATCGGTGGCGATGCGCCCATCAGCGTTCAGTCGATGACTTTTAGCAAAACGCACGATGTCAAAGCCACTTTGGAGCAGATAAACCGCCTCTACTTCGCTGGTGCTGACCTCGTTCGGTGTGCCGTGCTAAACGAAGAGGACATAAACGGGCTAGCTGAAGTAAAAAAAGAGAGCCCGCTGCCCATCGTTGCTGACATTCACTTTAACTACCGCTACGCACTAAAAGTCGCCAAATTTGTCGATGCTATTCGCATAAACCCCGGCAACATCGGCGGCAAAGAGCGCATAAAAGCCGTAGTAGAAGCGTGCAAGGAGCGCTCACTTCCCATTCGCATAGGCGTAAATTCTGGCTCACTCGAAGATGAGTTTGCGCGTAAATTTGGCAACGGCGTAGAGGGCATGGTGCAAAGTGCACTTTACAACATAAGGCTTTTAGAAGAGTGCGACTTTTTTGACATCGCCGTGAGCCTAAAAGCGAGCGACGTGGCACGGACGATGGGCGCTTACAGGGCGCTTAGACCGCTTGTGTGCTACCCGTTTCACTTAGGCGTAACAGAAGCTGGCACTACTTTTCACGCCACAGTAAAGTCTGCCATAGCACTCGGCGGACTTTTGCTAGAGGGCATCGGCGACACGATGCGAGTTAGCATCACAGGCGAGCTAGAAGAGGAGATTCGCGTCGGGCGTGCCATTTTGCAAGACAGCGGCGTTCAGCCAAGCGGACTAAACATCATCTCTTGCCCCACTTGTGGGCGTTTGCAAAGCGACCTAATGAGTGCCGTCAAGCTCATAGAGGAAAAAACGCGCCACATAAAAGCACCGCTAAACGTGAGCGTGATGGGATGTGCGGTAAATGCCATCGGCGAGGCAAAAGGGTGCGACGTGGGCATAGCTTTTGGCAAGGGTGGCGGGCTGGTTTTTCGCGATGGCGAAGTGGTGGCGAGCCTAAAAGAAGGGCAGCTGGTGGAGCGGTTTTTGGCTGAACTAGAGAGCAAGGCGAGCGAGGTGATGAAGGGTTAGATTCTAAAGAGTAATGTGTAGTGCGTGCGGAGAGCTGAAAACGGAAAACGGAGTGTGGAGTGCGAAGCGATTTAAGGGGTCGCAGGGGCGAAAGCCCCCGCCCGCCCGCCTCCGCCGCCACTCTCTTTGAACAAAGTGAAAAGAGAGTGGCGGCGGAGGCTCTAAAAAAGCGATAGCCTTTTTACCCATCGGAAAACAGAAAACGGAATTTGTGAAAATTTGCTTTTTCTTGAATTTGTAGATTCTACTTACTCAAAGTGAGTAGAATCCACAAATTTACAAAAAGCCAAAACCAAACGCCGTCATTCTGAGGGAGCCGTAAGGCGACCGAAGAATCCCCCGCCTGACGAGGGCGTAGAATCTACAAAATTCACAAAAAAGCAAATTTTGCAAATTCTGTTCTCCGTTTTCCGCACTCCGCTTTCCGCACTGGGGTCGCAGGGGCGGTAGCCCCCGTCCACCGTCTAGCCGCCGCATCTCTTTTGAACGAAGTGAAAAAGAGATGCGGCGGCTAGACTTTTAAAAAAGCGATAGCTTTTTTACCAAAATTCAAACTTTACCTAAATTTAACCAAATCTAAAAAAAGAAAAAAAATGAGACATTTAACTTTTATTTTCCTGCTACTTTTCTGCATTTTTACCCAAAATTCACACGCTTTAATGCTCGCAAAAAACTACGATGGGCGCGACCTAACTGGCTACCTCGCAAGCGAAAAATTTGACGGCGTGCGAGCATTTTGGAGCGGCAAAACGCTACTAACACGAAACGGCAAAAAGCTCTCACCACCGCCGTTTTGGCTGGAAAATTTACCGCCGTTTGAGGTCGAGGGCGAGCTTTTTGTGGGACGTGGCGAGTTTGAAAAGACAAGCAGCATCGTAAAAACGGCTGGCGATTCTCGTTGGGCGGAGGTGAAATTTCTCATTTTTGATGCACCAAGCGAACAGGGCGGAATTTTAGAGCGGCTAAAAAGAGTGCAAATTTGGCTAGAAAAACAAAAAACCAGTGTAGTTACTCTCATAAAACAACACAAACTAAACTCAACACAAGAGGCTTTTGACTTTTTGGACGAAGTCGTAAAGCGTGGCGGCGAGGGCGTAGTGGTGAGAGATGCGGCGCGTTCTTACGAGCACGGGCGAAGCGACTCTGTGCTAAAAATAAAAAAATTTGACGACAGCGAGTGCGAAGTGGTGGGCGAAGTGGAGGGAAAAGGACGGCTAAAAGGTAGGCTTGGCGCGGTGCTTTGCCGCGACTTTTTGACAAACCAAATTTTGCGAATAGGCACGGGGTTTAGCGACAGCGAGCGCGAAAAGGGCTTTGAAATGGGCGAAGTTTTGACCTACAAATTTAACGGGCGCACGAAAAACGGCAAGCCACGTTTTGTTCGTTTTTGGCGAAAACGTGGCGAAGAGACGAAGCGTTAAAGCGAATTTTTGCAAATTCTGTTCTCCGTTTTCCGTTTTCCGCATTCTGCTTTCCGTTTTCCGTTACCGCCGTCATTCTGAGCGAGCGAAAGCGACCGAAGAATCCCCAGCCTTTTGAAGCAAGTCAAAAAGTCAAATTTGAGAAAAAGCGAATTTTTGCAATTTCCGTTTTCCGTTTTCCGTATGTAAAAAGCTATCGCTTTTTTATAGTCCCGCCGCCGTTTTTCTTTTCGATAAATCTCAAAGAAAAACGGCGGCGGGACGGGCGCACGGGGGCTTTCGCCCCTGCGACCCCATTAAAAATACAAAAAGCATAAATTTGG
>DCIZ01000009.1 GCA_002317305.1 Campylobacter sp. UBA1713 | reverse complement strand
ACTGGTTTTTAGAGATGCCCTAAAGACTACTCGCAAATTTCCGCATTTGAACGCACTCTGCACTCCGTTTTCCGTTTTCCGAACGCACTTCGCTTTCAGCTTTTAGCATAAAAGAGATAAAATTAACCTTTTTTAAACTACTACAAAACTAAATTTAAATTTATCACCAAATTTAACAAATTAACCCGAATCTTTAAGCTTAAAATTCACAAACTTTAAATATAATTGTCAGATTTTTTCAAATTTAACTTCAAGGACATTAGATGAAAAAAGATCTTTTGGAAAGTGTCGGGCGAAGGCTCAAACATTTTGAGGAGATGGCGGCTTTTAAGCACGAAGGCGGAATCGCGAAACTGCTTTCAGAGCGTGGAATTTCTAGGCGAGATTTTATGAAGTGGGCGAGTGCCATGACGGCGTTTTTGGCGTTGCCAGCGAGCTTTGCGCCGAGTGTGGCAAAAGCAGCGGAGCTTTCTGACCGCTTGCCTGTCGTGTGGCTACACATGGCAGAGTGCACAGGGTGTAGCGAGTCGCTTTTGCGTGTGGATGCGCCAAGCGTGGAGTCGCTCATCTTTGACTACATTAGTTTAGAGTATCATGAGACTATCATGGCAGCTTCTGGCTGGCAGGCAGAGGAGAATCTAGAAAACGCCATAGAAAAATACAAAAACAACTACATCTTGATGGTCGAAGGCGGCACGCCAACTGGTGCGACAGAGATGTATTTGACTGTTGGTCCAAAAGGCAAAACAGGACGCGAGCACGCACTAGCAGCGTGTGAAAACGCAGCAGCCATCTTTGCCATCGGCACGTGTTCTAGCTTTGGTGGCGTTCAAGCAGCACGCCCAAATCCGTCAAACGCAGCGCCACTTTCAAAGATCACAAACAAACCAGTCATAAACGTCCCAGGCTGTCCGCCAAGCGAGAAAAACATAGTCGGTAACGTCCTTCACTACATCTTGTTTGGCACACTTCCAGCACTTGATGCCTTTAACAGACCAAAGTGGGCTTATGGCAGACGCATCCACGACTTGTGCGAGAGACGTGGACACTTTGATGCGGGCGAGTTTGTCCAAAGTTTTGGCGACGAGGGTGCAAAACAGGGCTACTGCCTCTACAAGATGGGCTGCAAAGGACCTTATACATTTAACAACTGTTCACAAGAGCGTTTCAACGCACACACTAGCTGGCCTATCCAAGCAGGACACGGGTGCATAGGATGTTCAGAGCCTGACTTTTGGGACACGATGGGACCTTTTGAGAGTCCTTTGGCACAGAGAAAATTTGACACGCCTTTTGGTGGTGTAGACAAATTTACGGACAAGATAGGCGTGGGAATTCTAGCCGTTACTGGCATCGCTATAGCTGCGCACGCTGCGTATGGAATCATTAAAAAATAAGGATATAAAATGAGTCAAAGAATCGTAGTTGATCCCATCACGAGGATCGAAGGACATTTGCGCATTGAGGTCGTTGTGGACGAAAAAAACGTGGTAAAAGAGGCTTACAGTAGCTCGACTTTGTGGCGAGGAATCGAGACCATCTTAAAAGGACGCGACCCTAGGGACGCTGGCTTCATCACGCAGCGAATTTGTGGCGTTTGCACATTTTCGCACTACAGAGCGGGCGTTGAGGCGGTAGAAAACGCGCTAGGCATCACGCCACCGCTAAACGCAAAGCTAACCAGGACGCTCATGAACGCAGCGCTTTTTTTGCATGACCACACTGTGCACTTCTATCAGCTTCACGCACTAGACTTTGTAGACATTGTTTCAGCGCTTAGCGCGGACGTAAAAAAGGCGAGTGAGCTTGCTTTCAAATATACAGACCTTCCGTTTGCGTGTGGTGCTGACCACCTAAAAGGGGTTCAAGAGAAGGTAAAAGCCTTTGCGGCAAAGGGAAATTTGGGACCTTTTGCAAACGGCTACTGGGGACACAAAACTTACAAATTTAGTCCAGAACAAAACTTAATAGCACTCTCTCACTACCTTGAGTGTTTGCGACTTCAGCGCACCATAGCTTCGGCGATGGCGGTTTTTGGCGGTAAAAACCCACACCCACAAAGCCTAACTGTGGGCGGCGTTACGTGCATCATGGACTTAAAAGACCCGGCACGACTTGGCGAATACATGACAAAATTCGGCGAGATGGTGGAGTTTGTAAACCGTGCTTACTACGCTGACATTTTGATGGCAGCAGAGGTTTATGTGGACGAGCCGAGCGTTTTGAACGACGTGGGCGTGCCAAATTTCATCACGTTTCAGGACTTTCAACTGGGCGCAAATGAATTTTTGTTTGACAGCGGTTATATTTTGGGTGGCGATCTTTCGAAAGTTTTTGAGATAGACGAGAACAAGATAACCGAAGAGGCAACTCACTCGTGGTATAAAAACGATGCGGCTTTGCATCCGTTTGACGGGCAGACAGAGCCAAACTACACAGGCTTTAAGAGTGAGAAGACGCTAAATGCAAAAGGCACTTTAGAAGAGACAGCAGTGCTAGACCACGCAGGCAAATATAGCTGGATCAAAGCACCACGATATGACAACAAACCGATGCAAGTAGGACCGCTAGCAAACATAGCAGTAAACTACGCAAAAGGCAACCCAGTCGTGGTAAAAGAGGTAGATGAATTTTTGAAAAAAGCAAATTTGCCTTTGGCGGCGGTGCTCTCTACTCTCGGACGGACAGCGTGCCGCATGCTAGAGTGCAAGATAGTCGCAAACAACACAATGCGAGCGTTTAACAACCTCGTAAATAACCTAAAAGTAGACGACAGCACGTGCGCGCCTTATAAGATAGACAAAACAAAAGAATACAAAGGCAGATGCATAGTAAACGTCCCTCGCGGCATGCTTAGCCACTGGTGTAGAATCAAAGATGGCGTCATAGAGAACTGGCAGGCGGTAGTGCCATCTACGTGGAACGCTTCACCAAAAGATGCGGCGGGCAACGGCGGTAGCTACGAGGCGTGTTTGATAGGTTTGCAGATAAACGACCTAAAACAGCCTTTGGAGATCATTCGCAAGATTCACTCTTATGACCCGTGCATCGCTTGCGCCGTTCATGTGATGGACACAAAGGGCAATGAGCTTAGTAGCTACAAGGTGAATCCAAATTTGTAAATGTTTTTGGAGAGATGGATTTGTAAAATGCATAAATAAAACGCCGTCATTTTGAGCGAGTAGAATCTTTGAAATTTGCTTTTTTGTGAATTTGACTTTTTTACTCGCTTACAAGGCGGGGGATTCTTCGGGCGGGCTTTCGCCCACACTTAGAATGACGGCGGTTGGTTTGGGCTTTTTCGAATTTGCAGATTTTTTGCCCTTGCGACTTCGTTTTTGTGCGAAAATTCACGCAAAAGCGAATTTTTACAAATTTAGTTTTTTTTGTTTTCCAAAGACAAAAGCCTTGATTTGAAGGATTTTTATGAGAAATGTTGAGATAAATTTTGAGATGAGAGATGCAAAGCAACGAAGTGCCGAGTATGAATTTTCTGTAGGCTTTCGTGTAACACACTGGATTCGTGCGCTTTGCATCGTTTTTTTGGTTGTAAGCGGTTTTTACCTAGCTTACGTTTTTATATCGCCGAGCGTTTCAGATGAGCCAGTCGGCTTTTTGAACGCATTTTGGCGAATGTCGCACCAGATCGTTGGGTTTGTTTTGATAGCGTGCATGATGTTTAAGAGCTATTTGTTTTTATTTGACAAACAGAGCAAAAGCGAGCGAGATAGCTTTTTTGACTCCATAAACCCAAAAACCTTTGTGAGACAAATTTTGTTTTATTTGCATTTGGGCGAGCACCCAAACCTAAAAGGCTCATATAACCCGTTGCAGTTTTTTGCATATATCTTTTTTTACATCGTGCTTGCGCTCATCTGTCTAACGGGGCTCATACTCTACACGCATGTATATCATGATGGTTTTTCTGGTTTCATCGCGCCACTCATGCGAATTTTTGAGAGCTGGATGGGCGGTTTGGCGAGTGTGAGAATTCTCCATCATATAGCGATGTGGGCTATCATTATCTTTGTTTTTGTGCATGTTTACATGGTCATTTACAACGCCGTTCGTGGCAAAGATGGTGCGCTTGATGCGGTCGTGAGTGGTTACAAATATACAAAAGACGGCAAGAGAACGTGAGGTTTTTTAGCTTTTTTTTGCTTTAAATTCGTGTAGGTTAAATTTGCCTACACGAATTTTTTATTTTTACTTACATTGGAAAAACAGATGAACTACATACCACCTTTTACGATAACGGCACGAACGATTGACCTTATCTCGCAAATTTCAGAAGCGGTTGGCGAGATAAATTCGCTGGAAAGCAGCCCAAGACAAGTGGAACTTCGCAAAAAAAACAGAATCAAAACCATTCAGTCTTCGCTAGCCATAGAAAACAACTCACTAAGCGTTGAGCAGATCACGGCTATCATAGAAGGCAAGCGTGTTTTGGGTAGTCCAAACGAAATTTTGGAGGTTAAAAATGCGCTAAATGCATATGAGCTTTTGCTAACACTTAACCCTTTTAGCGAAAAAGACCTACTAAAAGCACATAAATTTATGATGGCAAATTTGGTTTCGCAAAGTGGCAAATACAGAAGCGGTGGCGTGGGCGTTTTTGACGGAAGTGGCATCGTGCATCTTGCGCCGCCTGCCGAGAGAGTGCCTTTTTTGATGAGCGATCTTTTTGCGTGGCTAAAAAAGAGCGATGTTCATCCGCTTGTAAAAAGTTGCGTTTTTCACTACGAATTTGAATTTATTCATCCTTTTGAGGACGGCAACGGCAGAATTGGCAGGCTTTGGCAGAGTGTCATTTTGAAACATTGGAAAGACGTTTTTGCGTGGTTGCCTGTCGAAACGTTGATAAAAGAGAATCAAGAGGCGTATTATATGGCTTTAAGCACGAGCGATTCAGACGCTGAAAGCACAAAATTTATCGTTTTTATGTTAGAGCTTATCTTAAAAACAATAAACGAAATTTTAGTAAATGAGAAAAAGATTACTCAAAAGATAGATGTAAAGATAACTGCAAATCAGAAAAAGATCTTAGAAACGGTTATGAAAAATCCGTTTTTAACACAAGAAGAGCTTGCTAAAATTGTCGGCATTGCTAAATTAAACATAAACAAAAACATGAAAATTTTGCAAGAAAAGGGTTTGCTTGAGCGCATCGGTGCGGACAAAAACGGCTCATGGCTGGTGAAAAAGGAGGTTTTGTAAATTTGGTCGGAGGTAGAAATGAAGCTTTATCATGGAAGTAACGTTGTAGTGACAAATCCGCAAATTTTTGAATCTGACAGAAGGCTTGATTTTGGAACAGGTTTTTACTTGACAACGAGTTATGTGCAGGCACAAAGATGGGCGGTTTTGATGGCGAAAAGACGTTCGTTAGGAGAGGCTTGTGTCTCCATTTTTGATTATGATGAAAATAGTGAGAGTGTATTAAATGTGTTAAAATTCGAAAATGCAAATGTTGATTGGATAAGATTTGTTAGTGCAAATAGAAAAAAGTTACCACTTCAAAGCGAATTTGACATTGTGTTTGGACCGGTTGCAAATGATAAAACGATGTCTGTAATTATGCTATATTTTGCTGGAATTTACACTGAATATGAGGCTATTGAGCGGTTGCTTCCGCAAAATTTAGAAGATCAAGTCGTTTTTAAAAGTGAAAAATCGTTGAGATATTTGAAATTTGTTGAGGTTGTTAGATGAATAATGAGCTGGTTTTTATATTTGAATATTATGATAAAGAAGTTACAAAAATGATAAATCAAAAATATGGCTTTTCGATGATGGAGGCTTATAAAAGATTTGTTTTGTCAGAGACGCACAAGATGCTAACAGATATAGAGCTTAAGATGTGGGAGTTTAGTGAGAGTGGCATCTTTGACATGTGGGAAGCTGAGCAAGTTACTGGAGACCCGAGAAATTCGCTTTATATTAGGCGAGATTAGTAGGCGAGATTAGACTTTTACGGAGTTAAACGATGACAAAAGAGATGGAGTTTTTTATTTTTTTGATAGAACAATATGCTTTTTATAGAAAAACAACAGCAGATGTGGTAATGTGTGAGTTAGAAATGTTAAATTTGACAGAGTTTGTGTATGAAATGTATGAGATTTATCACATTGAAGATTTGACAAATGCTTTTGAAGATATTGACAAGCGGATAAATTTGGCAAAAATTTGCTACTATGATGGGATTTTGGAGATGAGTGAGTTAGAAAAGGAGCTGTGTAGGCGACTTTTGGAGGAGGGCGAAGTGGTGTTTAGGTTTGAGAAGCGAAATGGCGACATTAGGGACGCTCGTGGGACACTGAATTTTCGCTACATTCCGCCAAAAAAATTTTTGCAAACACATCTGCCTATAACGACTTTTGTTCGTTATTATGATCTAGACAAGGAGGATTGGCGTGCTTTTAGCATCGGGTCGGTGTTGGACGTAATATGAAATCGTGTGTGGTGTTTTGTAAATTTGTGTTTGGCTGAATCTAAAGGGCATCTCTAAAAACTACTTATCTAAATTTGAGTAGCTTGCTTTCGAGCCTGTTTTTGCGACTTTTCGCCTTAAAACTCGTCAAATACGCCAGTAAACTCCATCGTTTTAAAACAAAAATTCGCTAAAAACATTTCTCGAAATCAAGCCAAACTAGTTTTTAGAGATGCCCTTAAGATGAAAAGCTAAAAAAAGAGTAAAAATAGTAGAAAAGTTGGTGACCCCAACGAGACTCGAACTCGTGTTACCGCCGTGAAAGGGCGATGTCCTGACCGCTAGACGATGGGGCCACTTCCTAAAAAACAAATCTTAAAAAAGAAAGTCGGATTATATCAAATTAAACTTAAAAAAAGTTTAAAAAAGAGAGTAGTGAGTAGGGAAATTTTTGATTATCTAAAAAAGCAAAAACTAAACGCCGTCA
>DCIZ01000046.1:2654-3228 GCA_002317305.1 Campylobacter sp. UBA1713 | reverse complement strand
GATTTTATAGGTTTGTAGGAACGGCTGCGAATATAAAGATTCTATGGCATGCTTTAACTTAGGTGTCCTTTACGCAAAAGGTGAAACTGTTAAAAAAGACCTTAAAAAAGCCGAGAAGTTTTTTAAACGATCTTGTGAAATGGGCTTTAAAAAAGGTTGCAATGTCATAATTGCAAAGTAAAGCGAAAGTGGCATAAATAGTCGCAGTTGGAAATTTTTCGCAGATTCTTACTTAAAAATATGAGTTTTAAAATGACAAAAGATGTGGATTATTATTTGAATTTGCCATATGCCATCGAGGTCAAGCGTTTAGATGATGGTGAATATTTTGCACAATACACAGACACCTGGCTAGTCAAAAACAACCTAATGGCTGGCTGGGGTAAGAGCGAAGATGAGGCGGTGAGCGAGCTTAGAGAGGCTTTTGCATGTTACGTTGAGGACGCGCTAGCAAAAAACGAAAAAATTTATGAGCCCGTTTGCTGTCATCGCCGTTTTCAAGCAAGTTAGCGAAGTGAAGAATCCCTTGTCAGGCGAGTGAGGAGAATCTTTAAAATTTGCTTTTTCGTGAATT
>DCIZ01000046.1:0-2625 GCA_002317305.1 Campylobacter sp. UBA1713 | reverse complement strand
GCAAAAAGCGCTTCGCTTGTTTTGGCTTTTTACCCGCTAAAAAAGCGGGGGATTCTTCGCTTTGCTTACACAACGCTTACGAATCGGCGTTTGGTTCTAGCTTTTTTGATACTCGTAAATTCTATTTTCTTCACACATTCTAAACACATTTTAAGCCTACTTTAAATACAAAATCGTTAAAATAATGGGTTTAACAAATTTTTAACAAAAGGAGCAAAGATGCGTGGGCTTTTACGACTTAGCGATCTTTCTACTGACAAAATCAACGAGCTTCTAAACTACGCCAGCAAGCTCAAAAAAGGTTTTCGAATCTCTTATCCTGACAAAAAAATAGCCACTTTGTTTTTTGAAAATTCGACACGAACGCGCTACTCGTTTCAAACGGCGATGATGAATTTAGGCATCAAAGTCATAGATTTTGACACTAGCTCGTCTAGCGTAACAAAGGGCGAAACGCTTTACGACACCGTCCGAACTTTTCAGGCACTCGGCGTAGACGGCGTAGTGATTCGCCACTCACAAGACGACTACTACAAAGAGCTAGAAAGCATCGAGATTCCCATCTTTAACGGCGGAGACGGCAAAGCCAACCACCCGACGCAGTCGCTTCTAGACCTCATGACCATTCGCGAAGAGTTTGGCGACTTTAAAGGGCTAAAAGTCTGCATGGTGGGCGACATCTCTCACTCACGAGTTGCACACTCAAACATAGAAGTCATGAGCCGTCTTGGCATGGAGTGTTTTGTTTGCGGACCGGACGAATTTATGGCGGGCGAGCCAAACAGAGTGGGCTTTGACGAGGCGGTTAAATGTGCTGACGTGCTAATGATGCTTCGCGTTCAGTTTGAGCGGCACGCACAGCACATGTCGCTTAGCGAGGCAGAGTATCATGCGGCGTTTGGGCTAAATAAAACACGCGTGGCACAGATGAAGGAGCGCGCCATCATCATGCATCCAGCGCCCGTGAATCGTGGCGTAGAGATAGCTGACGACGTAGTGGAGTGCCAAAAGAGTAGAATTTACAAACAGATGGAAAATGGCGTTTTTGTCCGCATGGCGGTAATATCAGATGTATTGGACGGTAACTTATGATTCTTATTGAAAATGGAAAAATCATCAAAAACGATGAGCTTGTAACGGCAGATGTTTTAGTGGACGGAGAGAAGATAGTCGCAGTCGGTGCGGGGCTAAAAGCAAATTTGGGTAGCAAGGCGTGCGAGGTCATAGACGCTTCTGGTTGTCTTGTGATGCCAGGCGCTGTGGACGTGCATACGCACCTAAGAGAGCCCGGTTTTGAGAAAAAAGAGACCATAGCCACAGGGACACTTTCGGCGGCAAAAGGTGGCGTAACGACCATGATGTCGATGCCAAATTTGTTTCCGTGCCCAGACAACAAGGCAAATTTGCAGCTCCAGCTAGAGCTCATAAAAAAAAGTGCGGTCGTGCGCGTCATTCCTTACGGCGCGGTTTCGGTGCTAGAAAACGGCAAGGAGCTTTCTGACATTTCAGATATGAAAGATGACCTTTTGGCTATCACAGACGATGGGCGCGGCGTAAATAACATAGCGCTTTTAAAAGAGGCGATGGAGCTGGCAAAACGCTACAACATAGTCATAGCATCGCACGCTGAGGACGAGGAGGGTGGCTACGAGCCTAGGGGCGAATTTGTCGCGGTTAGGCGTGAGATAGAGCTAGCAAAGCAGGTGGGTTGTCGCTATCACTTTTGCCACATGTCTACAAAAGAGTCGTTTGAGGCGATTCGCAAGGCACGGGCAGAGGGCTACACAAACATCACGTGTGAGGTGGCGCCGCACCATTTGTTGTTAAACAAAACGCACATTAAAAATCCAAACTGGAAGATGAATCCGCCACTTAGAAGCGAGGAGGACAGGTTGGCGGCGGTGGCGGCGCTTTTAGACGGCACGGCGTGCATAGTGGCATCTGACCACGCGCCACACACGGAGGAGGAGAAGTCGCGCGCTTATGAGGACGCGCCAAATGGCATCATAGGCGTTGAGACGCTTTTGCCTGCCATCTACACGCACTTTGTTAGGACGGGGCAGATAGGCTGGGGGCGTTTTTTGGAGGCGGTGGTCGAGCGTCCGTGTGAGATATTTGGGCTGGGTGAGAGGCGGCTGGAGGCTGGATTTGTGGCTGACATCGCCGTGCTAGATATATCTAACGAGCGAGTTTATACAAAAGATGAGATTCTCTCAAAAGGAAAAAATTCGCCGTTTATAGGTGAGAAATTTTACGGCTTTAATGTTTGCACACTTGTCGGCGGAAAGGTGGTTTGGCGAGCGTGATACGGAGAGCGGAGAACGGATTCTGCGATTCTCTTGAATCGACAAACAAAACGCCGTCATTCGCAAGGGAGCGAAGCGACCGAAGAATCCCACGCCTGGCAAGGGAGTAGAATCTTCAAATTTGAGAAAAAGCAAATTTTCACAAATTCCGTTTTCCGTTTTCCGCACTCTGCTTTCTGGTACCGCCGTCATTCGCAAGGGTTGCGACAGCGAAGCGAAGAATCCCCCGCCTTTTAAGCAAGTAGAATCGTCAAATTTACTAAAGGGCACCTCTAAAAAACCATTTAACGGAAGTTGGTGGCTTGCTTTTTCGTTTGTT
>DCIZ01000128.1 GCA_002317305.1 Campylobacter sp. UBA1713 | reverse complement strand
TTGACGATTCTGTAGAATCGCAGAATCCGTTCTCCGTTCTCCGTTCTCCGTTCTCCGTTCTCCGTTCTCCGTTCTCCGTTCTCCGTTCTCCGAATCTACTCCACCGTCTCGTTAGCTTTCTTTCTCGTGCGTTTAGCTTTCGCTGGTTTTTCTTCAACGCCAGCGCCAACGCCCACATCACCGCCAACGCCGCCAACGCCACCAGCACCTACCGCCTCATCGCTCGCTTTCTTTCTCGTGCGTTTAGTTTTGTTCATGCTCTCGCCCAAAGCATCGCTAGCCTTTTTCACACGCTTTGCGCCATTTCGCACATTTAGCGACTTTGCCTTTATGTTTGTCGTGTCGCTTGCGCCGCTAAATTTGACATCGTCTTTCAAATTTGCACTTATCCCCTCGCCGATGCCCTCCACGTTTTTTAAGTCGTCCACGCTTTTAAAGTTGTTTTTCGCGCGGTATTTTATGATGGCATTTGCACGCACTTCGCCTATGTCAGGCAGCGCCATGAGCTCCTCTTTTGTAGCTGTGTTTAAATTTACCGCACCAAAAGCCAAACTAGAAAGTCCTAGCAGCAACGCCGCCAATTTCAAAAAATTTTTCATCTTTTTCTCCTTAATTTACAAATTTGAATTCTTAAACCGCTCCATAAACTCCACAAGCTTCTTAACATCACTTAAAGATACAGCGTTGTAGATAGACGCTCGCAAGCCACCCAGTAGTTTGTGCCCTTTTAGCCCTATCATTCCAGCCACCTCTGCCTCTTTGACAAAAGCCGCATCTAGTTCGCTACTCTTTGAGACAAAGCTAACATTCATAAGCGAGCGTGAGCCCTTTTGTGCGTGCGCCGTGTAAAATCCGCCCGAAGCGTCTATGTAGTCATAAAGCAAATTTGCTTTTTCGCGATTTTGCTCATCCACTGCCTTTAAACCGCCTAGTTTTTTTAGCCATTTTAACACCAAATTTAGCATGTAGATGCCAAAAGTCGGCGGCGTGTTTGAGAGTGAATTTGCCTCCACTTGCGTCTTATAACGCAAAATCATCGGCACATTGTCGCCAACCCTGTCAAGCAAGTCGCGCCTAACTATGACGATGGTAACGCCCGCCGGTCCTGCGTTTTTTTGCGCTCCGCCAAAAAAGCACCCTATGTTATGCCGTTTAAAATCCACCTCACGACTAAAAAGATCGCTACTAGAATCTACCACCAAAGGGCACTTTGGTGTCGGCAGTGTGGCGTATTGAGTGCCGTAAATGGTGTTGTTTGAACATATGTAGCCGTAGTCCGCCGTGTCGCTAAATTCGAATTTTGGAATGTAGGCAAATTTATCCGCCTCGCTACTTGCCACCACGTCAAATTTGATGCCCGCTATTTTTGCCTCTTTTATGGCTTTTTGCGTCCAAACGCCCGTGTTTGCATACTCCGCCACGCCGCCGTTGTAGAGATTCGCCACCGTTTGACTAAACTGCAAAGTCCCGCCACCTTGTAAAAACAGCACCGCATACTCATCGCCCAACGCGTAAAACTCTCGCACTAACGCTATGGTTTCGTTGTGAAGCGCCTCAAAAACCTTGCCTCTGTGGCTAACTTCCATGATAGAAACGCCAGAACCTTTGTAGCTAACGAGGTCTCGTTGCGCCTCTTGTAAAACCTCAAGCGCGATGGCACTAGGTCCTGCGCTAAAATTCAAAAGTCTATCCATCTCTTTTGCCTTTTTATAAAATTTGTAGATTGTAGCATTTTTTAGCTAAAAAGAATCTTGTTTGCTGTTTTTACTTGCTAGATTTTGAGCGAAGCGATTCAAAGTGGTCGGACGGGGCTTTCGCCCATGCGACCCCAAATGTCGCTTCGCTAACCAAAATTCCACACTTCGCACTCAGTTTTTCAGTTTTCCGCACGCATCTTCTCCACTAAACGCGCCACATTTTCCTCCACACTTCCGCCAGCATAAAGCGCACTCACCACCGCGATGTAGTCAGGACAAAAGCGTGCCACTTGCGAAATGTTACTAGCGTTTATCCCGCCTATTACGCACACAGGAAAGTCGCCCAGCACCGCCCTAGCCCGCGCTACCACGTCTAGCCCGCACACTACCGCACTACTTTTTGTAACACTAGCAAAAACCGCCCCAAAAGCCACATAACTAGCCCCCTCGCCAACCGCCCTTGCCGCACTCTCCACACTCGCGTAACAGCTAGCACCCACCACAGCCTTTTCGCCCAAAATTTCACGTGCTCGCTTCACGCCACCATCTTCACGCCCCACATGCACGCCGTGCGCCCCCACGCGGGCAGCCAAAAGCGCGTCATCGTTTATGAGCAGCTTCGCCCCAAAACCCTCGCACGCCTCCACAAGCCGCAACAGCAAAGCCTCGTCATGTCCGCATTTTTCAAATTTGTTACGGTATTGAATCACCCTCACGCCGCTTTTTAAAAGCGACAAAACACGACTCTCCAAAATTTCATTTGGCGTCAAAACGCCGTCCGTCAGCGCGTAGAGTTGCACAGTCTCTCCTCGTCAAAAACATACCACGCCCAAGCCTGCAAAGCAAACCCCGCACACATACACGCCACGCCAGCCTCAGCGTAAGGCAAAAACGCCCCCACGCACACCAGCAAAAAACCCACCAAAAAGGCGTGATTGCCCGCAAATTTGCCTATTTTCCAGTTTGTCCACAAACCGCTAAACACACTCACCCCCAGCGCCACCAGCCAAAAGAATCCGTTCACAAAAAACAGACCCACCGCCGCTGTTAAAAAGACCACCATGAAAATTCCGCCACGCATCAGCATATGTTCGCCGCTAGCTCTCACCAAAAGCCCAAGCGCCTTAAACCAAAACCACACGCCACCCAGCACCACACCCAGCGAAAAGACCACAGGGATTTGCGAGCGCAAAAACGCCACAAACATGAGTGCCATCAAAAAACACGCACAAGCCAAAAAGCCGTTTTTGTTTAACTCTTTCACACTTCACTCCTATCTTTTAGGTGAAAAACCGCCAAAAGCCACGCCAAACCCACTAAATTTAACGCCAGCAAAAACCACTCCAGCCCCAAACTCACAAAGGCAAGCGAGCCCACCACGCCGCCCACAAAACTCCCAGCATACCCACACGCCGTAAAGATGCTAAGCGCCGAGCCTCTCAAACGAGGCGGTGCAAAAGACGCCGCCAAAGTTTGCATGGAAGGCTCATGCAAGCAAAACGCCACAAAAAAAAGCACCACGCCCACCTTTTCATGCCCCCAAGATATGAGCGTAAAACTCACGCCAAAAAGGACGATTCCTACGCTTACAAATTTAGCATTTAGCCGTTTTTTGTCGCCCAAAGCGCCAGCTGCGCCCATCGCCACAAAGCCCAAAAACGCGCCAAGCGCATACGAAATGCCCAAAGTGTTGCCAAACTGCAACGGCAAAACGACAAAAACCGCACTCAAAAACATCTTTTGCAAAAACGAAGTCAAATTTAGCCGAAGTAAATTTGCCTCCAAAAGCGAGGTGTCAAATTTGACTTTTTCGCTTTTTGCTGTGCGTTTTGGCTCTCTTTCTACCACGCAAAAAAGCAGCACAACAGAGGCTAGCGAGATGGCAGCAGGGAGGTAAAAGAGAGAATTTAGCCCAAAGTGCGCGTTTAAAAAAGGACTAAGTGCAAGCGCAGCGCAAAAGCTCACGCCTATCATCATGCCCATCAAAGCCATCGCCTTGCTTCGCTCGCCATCTTTTACAAAGTCAGCCACCAAAGCGCTTGCCACGCCGCCAACTGCGCCGCTACCTTGCAAAATTCGCCCGACTAGCATCGTGGTAAAATTTGTCGCATTTGCGCAGACAAAGCAGCCGACCACAAAGACCAAAAGCCCGATGGCGATGGCAAATTTGCGGTTTGTTTTGTCGCTTAAAAAACCAAACGGCACTTGAAAAATCATCTGCGAAATGGCGTAAACGCCCACTATTAGCCCGACATTTTGCGGCGTTACGCCCTCGAGCGCAAGCGCGCCGACAGACAAAACGGGCATTATGAGAAAGAGCCCAAAAAACCTAGAAGCCGCGATGAAGCCAAGCGGTAGAACATTTTTTAACATCTTTTCGTCCTGTGTAAAGTTTTTTTGTTTTTTTTGCGTAAATTTAAATTTACTTCGCTTTGTAGTTTTTAAGATTCGTAAAATTCACGAAAAAGCAAGAACAACGCCGTCATTCTGAGGGGAGCGAATGCGACCCGAAGAATCCCCTGAAATTTGAGCGGATAGAATCTTTAAAATTCACGAAAAACTAAATTTGACTTTTTTCGCCCTCGCCAGGCAGGGGATTCTTCGGTCGCTAACGCTCCCTTGCGAATGACGGCGGTAACGGAAAACGGAATGCGGAATGCGGAAAACAGAAAACAGAATTTTGCAAAATTCGCTTTTTCGTAAATTTGGCTTTTTACTCGCTCAAATTTCAGAGGATTCTTCGGTCGCTTTCTCCCTTACGAATGACGGCGTGGCTTGACGATTCTAAAAACTAGCAAATTTAAATTTTACACAATTTTACTCTATTTTATTTAAAAATTCAATATATTTATCAAGATTATAAATTTGACTCTTACTAAGTGCTATGAAATTCGGATTTAGCGTCTCTTTGCCCGTGTAGTCAAGCGCCTCGCCATTAAAAGCAAAAACTCCGCCGCCACTTGCCGCTAGCACCGCCTCGCCCGCTGCTGTGTCCCAAAGCGATGAGCCATAACTCCGCACAAAAACGCCACTTTTTCCCTCTGCTAAAAGCGCAAATTTTAGCGCACTACTCAGCCGTTTTTCCGCTAAACCAAACGCCCTTACAAAAGCCTTTGAAGTAGCATCTCTTTTGCCCGCCAAAAAAACAGGCGGCGTTTTAAAAACGTCAAACAAATTTGAAAATTCGCCCCGCCAAACGCTTTTACCAAACTCGCTAAACTCTCTTGCTACGCCCTCACGCTCGCAAAACTCCGCCAGCTCATGCGACCCAAAAACCTCAAATTCGCCCTTTAAAACATCTGCCACCCACGCCTTTTGCAAGATGGGCGAGTAGACTACGCCCAGTGCTGGCTTGCCCGACGAAACTAACGCTACGCAAATGCACCACTCGCCATTTCCACGCACAAAACCACTCGTGCCATCAAGCGGATCGACCAGCCAAAATTCGCCTTTTTTTCGCACCTCGCCCGCCTCGCCCTGCGTGCCCTCCTCTGAACAAACGGGCAAATTTGAACGCGCCAAAACTTCAAAAATAGCTTCATTTGCCGCCATGTCAGCACTAGTCAAAAGCGAGCCGTCAGCCTTTTGCCACCTCTGAAAATGAGCATTTTTTGCCACAGAAAAGCCGGCTTTTAGTGCCGCTAAAAGTGCAAAATGCTTCACTTTTGTGCCGCTTTTAGTAGGTCTCGAATCTCTTCTAAGAGCGCTACATCTTCTGGTTTTGGCTTTGGCGTTTCGCTAGCGGCTTCTTCTTTTAGTTTTAGTTTTTCGAAAATTTTTATGATGACGAAAATGGTAAAAGCGATGATGAGAAAGTCGATGATGGTTTGGACAAACGAGCCATAACGAATTTGTGCTTCGCCGATGGTAAAGGCGAGTTTACTTAGATCTATGCCGCCTAAAAAGATGCCGACAAAAGGCATCAAAACGTCATTTACGAGGCTGGCGACTATCTTGCCAAACGCCGCACCGATGATGACACCGACTGCCATGTCCACTACGTTTCCGCGCGAGATGAACTTTTTAAAGTCCCCCGCGCTTTTGCCAAATTTTGCCAAATTTTGTTGTGCTAAATTTGCCATAATTTTCCTTTTTGTAAATTTTAAATTTAGCGAAATTCCACCGGTTTCCACCCAGCCGCCGCCGCATCTTTGCACTCCAAAGCCTCGCACGGACGGAAGTCTAGTTTGTAGCTGTAGCTTTGACAATTTGGCGAATAAGTGCCAAGATATATCCACTTTAAGCCGTTTTTACGCGCCAAATTTACCTGCACAAGTAGCGAAAAGTTGCCAAGCCCCAGCGACTTGTAGCGTGGCGAGTAGAAGCAGTAGTTGGCGTTTAGTCCGTCATCTACCACGTCAAAAAGATCCACACAAACCAGCTCATCGCCCACGAAGTAGTTCGCTTGAAAGCTAAAAGTGGAGTGCGTTAGGAAAAATTCGTTGTAATATTTTTCATCATAAACGGTCTTGTCCCAGCCACGACGGAGGTGCATGTAGTCGTGGTATTCGTTGCAAAGTGCCAAAATTTCTGGCGTGCAAATTTGTTTTGTGATGACGACTTTTGTGGCGACATTTTTTTTGGCTACACGGCGAAGGCTCTTTGAGGGCTCAAAGCGTGTCGCGTCAAACCGCACGTTTATGCAAGCCGTGCATGTAGGACAAACTGGTGCGGAGTAGTATTTGCCAAAATGGCGGTAACCGTGCCGCACGAGCCACGAGTTATATTCGGCGTTTGCGCCATCGACAAAACGACAAAGCATGCGACACTTTTGACCGGGCATCATGCCGCAGTTGTCGCTAAAATGTGTGTAAAAAACTTCAAATTTACTTGCAAGCATCTCTACTTCTCTCCAATCTTTCCAAAAAAATTTTTTTTAAACGCCTTGCTTACGGAAAACGGAAAACGGAAAACGGAATTTGGGTAAATTCGCTTTTTTGTGAATTTTAAAGATTCTATTCGCTTAAAAGGCGG
>DCIZ01000035.1 GCA_002317305.1 Campylobacter sp. UBA1713 | reverse complement strand
TAGTCCCATTTTTGACCACCTTTTTTGTAAAATCACGCCCAAAATTTAAAAAAGTTAAACCACTGCGAAGGCGTTTTTGCCACCACGCCCTCACTCACACGCAAAAACCGCTCCATTGCCAGCCTTACCCGCTCACTTCTTGGTTCATCTCGCCAAAACATCTCTCCTGTTTTTATGTCATAGTTTACACCATCGCCACCAACTTTGTAACCGCCGTTACAGCGAACTGCCCACATTGTCGTTACTCGTGTTTGCAGAATCTCCGCCAGCAAGTAGCCGCCACTTGAAAACCTAGCCCCCTCACGCCCAAAAAACGCCGCACTCACGTTTTTTTCGCCACCGAGTGCCACTCTGTCGCCCATCAGCCCTACGTGTGTGCCGTTTTCGACCAGTTTTGAGAGTGTCAGCATCTTGCCAACGTCAAGCTCATCTACAAAAAAAACATCAAAATCCGCCCCCGCCATCGCCTTTTGCATATGTAAAAATTTACTGACATTTTTCTCATACATCAACACAACGACCTTAAATTTGTCGATTTTTGAGCTTAACGCTCGCAGTGCTTCGGCATTTCCAAAGTGTGTAAGTAGCAAAATGTGCCCCTTTTTTGCACCAACAAGCGCACCAAAAAGCTCATCTTTGTTCTCAAAAACGAGGTCGTCAAAGGTGATGTGTCCTTTCCAAATGGCGATTTTATCGCAAAGCGAGAGGCTAAATTCGTAGAAATTTCGCCAAATTTGAAAATTCATCTTAAATGCACCTGTTTCACGCTTTTTTTCGCTTTTGTTTTCTTTTTGATTTTTGTAGCTTTCTAAATTTGTATAAAACTTACGCAAATTTTTTCGCTCCTCTTTGCAAAAAAGAAAATACACAAAGCTCACCACCGCCACCACCACCTTTAAAAGCGGGCGAGGAAGCAAAACCACAAGCCAGTAAGTAAGCCCCAAAAGGCTAAATTTCTCCTTGTGTTCAAACCACTTTTTAGAATTTTTCGAATTTGTCAAATTTGACGCACCATATTCACGCACCTCACGCACTTCACCCATTTTTTTCTCCTTTTTTGCAGCATGACTTACCACACAACTCACCACATGTTTTATCGCAAAAAACCAGCCGAATCGCCCGCCACATTTTCGCACAAAAAAACAAAGGCAGTGTCAAAAAGTGCTTTGCGTGAAGCTTTGAAATGAGCACGTTGTCGCGAAACATTTTAAAGTGTGAAACACCGTTTTTCTCGTAACTCACCGCACTTTTTACCCACAAAAGTGGCACGCCCGCTCGCACTAAAAGCACCAAAATGTCTATATCAAAATCCATTCTATTTGAGTGAATTTTTAGTGAATTTACCACACGAAGTGGGTAAATTCGTAGCCCTATCATGGCATCTTTTACCGAAAAACTTAGCGTATTTACAGCGACCCAAAAATTCGTAAATTTACGACCCAGTCGCCTTCCAAGCGGTGCGCTAGCATCATAAACTGGCTCAGCACACACCAGCGAGTGCGGATTTTGGCGCGCCAAACAGACAAATTTGTCTAGCGAGCTCAAGTCATGCTGAAAGTCAGCGTCCACTTGTAAAACATGCGAGAATCCTAGCTCAAAAGCCCACGCAAAACCACTCTTTACCGCCGCCCCTTTTCCGCCATTTGTTTCACGGGTTAGCACAGAGACGCCTAGCCCCACAAGTGCCTTTTTGCTAGCCTCATCTGAGCCGTCATCGACCACTAGAATCTCGAATCCAAACGGCTTTAAAAATGCCACAAGCTCGCCTATTTTTTGCGGGTGATTGTAGTAAGGAATCAAAAAAGCCAGCCTAAATTCGTCCATAACAACACCTTCCATTTTGATTTTTTACCTCAAATTCAAATCTTTTTTCTTTTTTGACTATTTCCACGAAAACTTCGTCAAACGGACGCAAAAATGCGACAAATTTCACGCTGTTTACACGGCAAATTTGCACGCCAAAAAACTCGCCCACTGCCCGTAACGCCCAGCCTAGTTGGACAAAACCGGGCGTGAGCGGAAACGAGCTAAAGTGCCCTTCAAAATAAAACCACTCTGGACTGACAAACGAGTGTAAAACTATGCTATTTTCGCTTTTTTCGAGAATCTCAAATTTGGGTTCAGCACGTTCGTAAAGTTTGGCGAGTGCATCTTTTTTGGCTACTTTTCCGCGCTCATTGTAGGGGAGTTTTTCTACTATTTTGAAGAATCTCACCAGCGAGCCAAATTCGTTTTTTAGCACATTTTTTAGTTTTTCGACCAGTGCTTTTTTGCCGCCGTTTAAAAATTCTCTTTTTCCTTTTTCGTTTAAAACGACCAAAGCAAAGAGGCGGACGTTTTCTAGCATTGTGTTTGTTAAATTTGTGTTTTCGCTCTTTTCGCTCTTTTCGCTACTTTGCAAATTTACATTTTCGCCGTTTGCAACACTTTCTCCGTTTTGCAAATTTGCATTTTCGCCACTCTCAAAATTCGCATTTTTTTCGTTTTTTAACACTTTAAACGACTCTAGCGACTCTTTCACACCGACAAAACTCTCCGCCACGAAGCCAGAATTTGTTAAGACTTTTTCTATTTTGTCAAGACTTACGCGTTTTTCGTGAAGTTTTACGAGGCGGTCGCATCGTCCAAAAATTTCCACCGCTCCGTCATCGCCCACCACACCGCAGTCGCTTGTCAAAAACGGCACGCCATCGCCAGCATCTTGCCAAAGCGAGCGGACACAAAGCCTCTCATTTTCGCTCCAAACATCTACTTCGTCAAATTTAAAAAGCCCGTTTCCGTTGTCAAACGCCACGACGCCCGTTTCGCTACTGCCAAAAATTTCTACGATTTGTAAATTTGGCAAGGCGGTTTTTAGTTTTTGTCGAATTTGCGGAGCGAGTTTGCTACCAGCACTGAAAACGCGCCTAATGTTACAGGCGTTAGCTAAATTTGCATGCTCACAAAGTGCGTTTAAAACGGTCGGCGTGGCGACTAAAACTACATCGCACTCAGCGAATTTTTGGCTTTTTTCGAGAATAACTTCTGGGTAGATGCACTGCTTTGGCTCGACTTTTGCGCCGCTGACTAGCGCGGTGAAGCCTTTAAATGTAAGCCCAAAAAGATGCGTTAGCGGCGTGCTGGCAAGCAGCGTTTCGTGCGTGCTAAACGCAAAGTGGCGCGCCAAAAAATTTGCCTCGTTTAGCATTTGGCGGAGTGTTTTGGCGACTAGTTTTGGCTCGCCGCTACTACCGCTGGTTTGGAAAAAAAATGGCAAACTGAGCGAGAGTTTTGTGGCGGTTTTTTCTTTTTTTTCGTTGGTTTTTTTGTCGTTTTTTGTGAGAAATTCAGCGAAATTTGAATTTGTGATGTTTATGAAGTTTTCATTTTTTGACACTTCTAACGCTTCTGGCATCTCCATCAACATCTCAAAATTTTTGTTTTGTGGCAAAATAATCTCTTTTTTGGCTAAATTTGCACCGAAAAACGCTACCAAAAAGTCAAAAGAGTCATCAAGCGAGATGGCGACTTTTTTGACATTTTTTGCGTTTAGACTACGGCAAAACAACTCTGACAAATTTGCGAGGTCGTTTAAAGTTTTGCCGTTTGTAGTCGTGAAGTGTGAGCTAAAAATTTTTAACATTTTGTTCCTTAAATTTGCTTTTTTGAAATTTAGATATTTGTCAGAATGACGAGCACACCGCACTCTACTTTTTCATTTTTTGCACTTTTTTTGCCTTTTTTCGTGTGGCAAATTTAAAGTAAACTACCAAAACGAATAAGATGCAAACGAGGACAAAAGGGATAAAAACGCCATATTTGTCAGCAAATTTTACAAAAACCTCACTCGCCAGAAAGCTCCCCACGCCAAAAACAAGCGCCCACAAAACCGCGCCAAGTGCGTTTAGAAAAGCAAATTTGACACTGCTAAAATTTGTAAAACCCACAGCAAGAGGCACGAGTGTTTTGATGCCGTAGATAAATTTTTTGACTATCAAAACGGGCGCGCCGTAGCGTTTAAACAAGACACGAGCCAAAGCCAAATTTCGCGACTGCTTTTTGAATTTAGCTAAAATTTCGCCTCTAAACTGCTTTGCGAGAAAAAACAACGCCTCGTCGCCCAAAAAATTTGCAACTGCTGCCACACTTACACAGACCCACAGGTCTAGCTTTGTGCCAGCAGCGAGCACGCCAGCGGCTACCAGCGCTACAAAACCGCCGCCGAGTGAGTAGAGTCCCAGCATGACATACGCCACCAAAGCGCCGTAGCCAGAGAGGTAGCCAGAGAGAGTTTCTAAAATTCCGCCCATTTAGAAAGCCTTAGTAGAGTAGGGTGCTACTGCAGTTTTGGTTGTTCTCTTTTAGGAAAAGCAGTAGTTTTAGTCGTGAAAATTCCTCCTCGCTAGAGGCTAAAAATTCGCGAAGTTCGTTTGTTTTGCCAAAGTCATAAAGCAAAAATGCCCACGATTCTGTCGCGTTTGCATTTGTGTTTTTTAGTTTTTCAAAAAAAGCGATGATTTCGTTTGGCATTTTTTGGTCGCGTAAAATTTTCGCCAGTTCCACGCACTCTTCGCTACTCAAATTTGCCTTTTCTACCAAAGCAAAAAGCGCATCTAGCTCGACACTTAAAGGGTTTGCAAGTCGTTTGACCACACCAAAAAGCTCTTTTTTGTCAAATTCAAATTTTAGCACATCTGTTAGCGTCCCTTTTGTCGCTACCTCTTTTAAAGCTTGTGCTTTTAGGCGTGAGTGGAGTTCGCCGCCTTTTAGCAAGAGTCCGAGTGCGTAGGCGTAGTCGCTTTTTATGCGATTTAGTTCGTTTTGTAAAAAAATTTCGTTTGTAAAGTCAAGTCCGTAGCGTTTTAGGTCAGCCACTTCGCCGTTTTCTACCTTTCTAACCGCATCATAAATTTCGTTTAGACTGCTGCTTTTAAATTTAACGTCGCCTCGTTTGCCCCAAAGCGTGAGTGCTGATGCTAGCGCGTTTGGCGAGTCAAAAATGTCTGTTTTAAATTCTTTTGTCGGGTGAAGTCCCAAAAGCGCGCACTTGACTACTTCCTCGAAATTTTTTAGGTCTGAATTTATGGCGCGGCGTTTTTTGAATAGTCGCCAGCCGTAAAAAGAGAAGTGGCAAAGCGTGAAGAGTATGTAGACCAAAACGGGCAAGATGATCCACGTGGCTATTTTGAAATTTGCCTGCCACGTAAAAAGCTCGATGCTCACTTCGCCACTAAAAAAGCTGTGGACAGCGAGCCACAAAAAGCCAAGATAAAGCAGTGTCGCTAGTGTAAAAATTCGGATTCTCATCTTGTTCTACTCCTCTCTGCTACATTTCGGCACTCTTTGCAAAATCTAGTGTGTGGCTTTGCGTTTAGCCTCTCAAAGCTTATCTCGTCATCGCACATTTCGCAAACGCCGTAATTGCCGTTTTTTATGCGCTCAAGTGCCGAGTCTATCTGCGAAAGCTCCACGTGGCACTGGCGAATGAGCGTGTCAGCGAGAGTGGTTTCGCTACAAATTTTTGCAAAGTCTGCTTCGTCTACGGCGGTGTTTTTTTGCAAAGCGTCTATTTCGAAATTTGAATTTGCTACATTTTGGCTGAGCATGTTACGCCGCAAAGTGAGTGCGTTTTTGATGGTTTCTAAATTTTCTTTTGTCATTTTGACCCCTTTTGTTTTATTTGTTGTAAGGATGGTTGTTGTTTATGCTGAGCCCACGAAAAATTTGTTCGTAAAGCATGAGCTTTGCTATCTTGTGCGTAAAGGTCATCTTGCTAAGGCTTATTGTAAAGTCCATCTTGCTTTTTAGCTCGCTACTAAGCCCGTAAGCACCGCCGATGAAAAAATTTACGCAACTTTTGCCGTCTAGGAGCTTTGCAAATTCAGCACTGCTCATCTCTTGTCCACGCTCGTCAAGGCAGATGCAAAAGCCACTTACACACGGCAGATAAGCCTCGTCGTAGGCTCGCAAAGAGAGTTCAGTGCCTAGCTTTTGGGCTTTTGAGATCTTTGCGTTAAATTTGTTTATCTCGCTAATCTTCGCCCAACGTGAGATCATCTTTGTGAGCTCTTTGACTTCGGCTTGATCTTCTATCTTTTGGATAGTGTAGAGATTTATCTGCATTTTTCAACCTATTAGCTTTAGCTCGCCGTAAGCGGGTTTTGTGTCAAAAAATTTTAACATATCGCTTAGGTATTTTTTGTGCTCACTTCGTGCGACTATGGCGTCTATTAGCCCGTGTTCTAGCAAAAATTCTGACTTTTGAAACCCTTCTGGAAGTGTGGCTTTTATGGTTTGTTCTATGACTCTAGCACCTGCAAAGCCCACAAGTGCGCCAGGTTCAGCGACTATTAAGTCGCCCAAAAAGGCAAAAGATGCGCTCACGCCACCCATAGTCGGGTCGGTTAGGACGGAGATGAACGGGAGTTTGGCTTCTGCTAGTAGCTGTAAAGCGGCGCTGGTTTTGCTCATCTGCATAAGGCTAAACGTGCTCTCTTGCATGCGTGCGCCACCGCTTGCGCTAAATATGACTAGTCCGCACTTTTTTTCTATGGCGCGTCTAACGGCACGCAAGATCTTTTCGCCCTCGACTGCGCTTAGGCTACCGCCCATGAAGTTAAAGTCAAAGACTATGAGCTGTGCCAAAACGCCGTTTATGCGACCTTCGCCACTGATGGCTGAGCTGTAACGACCGCATTTCTCTCTACCCTCTTCGAGGCGTTTTTTGTAGCTTTTTTTGTCCACGAAATTTAGAGGATCGACTGGTTTTAGGTTTGAGTCAAATTCGACAAAGCTACCTTCGTCGCACAAAAGTTCTAGCCGTTTGCTAGCTTCTAGCCGTGCGTGTGTGCCGCACTTTGGGCAGACAAAAAAGCTCGCTTCCATCTCTTTTGCATACATCAAGCTTTGGCAACCAGCGCATTTTATCCAGTGGCTAGGTGCTTCGTCTTTTGTAGCCTGTTTTTTTCTCAAATTTTTAAAAAATCCGCCTAACATACTTCTTCCTTAATATACAAAATCCAACTTTGCTTTACATTATAACAAAAAAAGTTGAAATTTATATTTAAACGTGCTAAATTTTGAATTTGTTGTGCGTTTGGAAAATAGACGAAAAAAGACTCTTTTTTGCGTTATTAATTTTATATTTAGAATTAGTGGCTATAATCTAGCTACTAATAAATTTTATCATTTAAGGAGTTTTTCATGTTAGTTACAAACAAAGCACCACAAGTAAAAGGTGTAGCAGTTTTGGGTTCAGGCGAGATTTGCGAGAGTTTTGAGCTTTACAAGAATCTAGGTCCAAAAGGCGCGGTAGTTTTCTTCTATCCAAAAGATTTTACTTTTGTCTGCCCAAGCGAGATCATCGCTTTTGACCACAGATTCAAAGAGTTCCAAGACCGCGGCATAAACGTCATCGGCGTTAGCTGCGACAACGAATTTTGCCACTTTGCGTGGAGAGAGACTGACGTTAAAAACGGCGGAATCGGACGCGTTCAGTTCCCACTAGTCGCTGATTTGGACAAGAGTTGGGCGAGAGGTTTTGACGTGCTTTTCAACGAAAGCGTAGCACTTCGCGGTAGCTTTTTGCTAGATGCTGACGGCACAGTTCGCCACGCAGTCGTAAATGACCTTCCACTCGGCAGAAACATAGACGAGATGGTTCGCATGGTAGATACGATGCTTTTCACAAATGAGCACGGCGAGGTTTGCCCAGCAGGCTGGAACAAAGGCGACAAGGCGATGAAACCTTCGACAAAGGGCGTTGCTGAGTACCTTGGCGAGAATGGCAGCAAGCTTTAAGCCTTAAATTTTTTAAACATTAAATTTTTTAAACATTAAATTTTTTAAACATTAAATTTGGTTTTTAGCTTTTTTGTTTAAGGCGGTTTTGTGGTTTTGCGAATTTGCGAATTTAGCTTGCCACAAAGCCGCTTTTTAGAGAAAAACAAAACAACAGAGCGAAAATTTTAGCCTTGTAAATTTACTTTTCGGCTTTTTCGCTTTGTTTTTTGTTTATGGGCATCTCTAAAAACCAGTTTGGCTTGATTTTTCGGAGTGTTTTATACAGAAACATTTTTGCTTCGCAAAAAACGCTTCGCTTGTTTTAAAGAAACATCGCTTGCAGCGAGCGCTTCGCTTTTTTTCAGGAGATTTTTTTTCTTAAAATGAGGATAATACTGTCGTAT
>DCIZ01000138.1:4534-6870 GCA_002317305.1 Campylobacter sp. UBA1713 | reverse complement strand
AACGGCGGCGGGACGGTGGGCGGGGGCAAGCCCCTGCGACCCCGTTCGGAAAACGGAATGCAGAAAACGGAAAACGGAAAACAGAATTTGTCAAAATTCGCTTTTTCGTAAATTTGTTTGTCTATTCACGAGAATCGCAGAATCCGCAATCCGCAATCCGCAATCCGCACTCCGCAATCCGCAATCCGTTTTCTGTTTTCTGTTTTCCGAACGCAATCCGCAATCCGTTTTCTGTTTTCTGTTTTCTGTTTTCCGAACGCAATCCGCACTCCGTTTTCTGTTTTCTGTTTTCTGTTTTCTGTTTTCCGAACGCAATCCGCACTCCGAACGCACTCACACCAAAAACCGCTTCGCAAATTCCTCTTCGCTTACCACCTCAACACCAAGCGACAAAGCCTTGTCTAGCTTACTTCCAGCACTCTCGCCACAAAGCAAAAAATTTGTCTTTGAGCTAACAGAACCGCTCACTTTTCCGCCACGCCGCTCGATCTCATCTTTGAAAAACTCACGCGGTTTGCTTAAACTCCCTGTTATGACAAAAGTCAGCCCGCTTAAATTTGACCTCTCGCCACCGCCCACAGAAACACCGCTTTCACTATCTACAGAACCATCACTGCCCACAGAACCAACGCCATCGCCAACTACACCAAAGCTACCACTCTCGCCCAAAACACTCTCACCCGCACCTCCCACAAAGCCAGCCGCACCACCAAAACCAAAACTACCCGCACCAAAAACCGCAGGCATCTTCGGACTTACCGCCCTTTCTAGCACCACAACCTTCTCAAAATTCACACGCAAAAATTCGCAAAAACTCCTCGCCATCGCCTCGCCAAAGCCCTCCAGCGCACAAAGCTCCGCCTCGCTCGCCTCTTTGTAGCCCGCCCCAAAAGCCTTTGCTATCTTCTTTGCCGCCACTTCACCTATGTGTTCCACACCCAAAGCCGCCAAAAACCGCCACAGCTCACACCCTTTGCTCGCCTCTATGGCAGAAAGCAAATTTGAAACCCTCTTCGCCTTAAACCCCTCAAGCCCCGCAAAACTCGCCTCATTTAACGAAAAAATGTCGCTCAGCTCACGCACGCGCCCACTCCTAAAAAGCACCTCCACCACGCGCTCGCCCAGCCCGTCTATGTTTAGGCAGCGCTTGCTCGCAAAGTAACAAAGCGCACTCACCAGCCGCGCCTCGCACGAAAGGTTTTGACACTTCAAAAAAACCCCCTCGTCCAAAAGCCGCTCGCCGCAAGCTGGACAGCTCACAGGACGCGCCACCTCCGTTTCGCTCCCGTCTCGCCTGCTAGCAAAAACAGAAGTTATCTTTGGAATCACGTCTCCACTTCGCACCACGCCGACAAAGTCGCCCACTTTTAGCCCCAGCCGCGCTATCTCGTCAAAGTTATGCAAAGTAACCTTTTGGACAAAAGCCCCGCCTATCTCCACGCCGTCTAGCACGCCCACAGGCGTAACCACGCCCGTCCGCCCTACTTGCAGCTCGATGCCTTTTAGGCGCGCCGTCTTTTCTAGTGCGGGAAATTTGAAAGCGACCATGAATCGCGGAAATTTCACCGTGTGCCCCAGCGCCTCGCAAGTCGCCAAGTCGTCCAGCCGCACCACCATTCCGTCAAGCTCCATCGCCTTTTTCTCACGCGCGTCTAAAAGCTCCTCGTAACTCGCCATGAGCGCATCTGGCGCCACCACGCGACAAAAGTCATCCTGCAAAAAGCCCAAAGACCGCACAAAAGCCATGACCTCGCTGTGCCTAGCAAACGAAAGCGAATTTGCCCCCACGCCCCACGGGTAAAACCTCAAACGCCGCTCGCGTGTTACACGGCTGTCTAGCTGACGCAAACTGCCCGCTGCAGCGTTGCGTGGGTTTGCAAAAGTCGCCTCGCCCTTGCTCGCTCGTGCGGCGTTTAGTGCCTCAAAGTCGCCTTTTTCTATGACTACTTCGCCACGAATTTCTATGCGTTCTGTGTAGGCGATGCGGCGTGGAATCGAGGCTATGACCCGTGCGTTGTGTGTAACATCTTCGCCCACGCTGCCGTCTCCTCGTGTGGCGGCTTTGACTAGCTGTCCATTTTCGTAAAGCAGGTTTAGGCTCGCCCCGTCAAATTTTGGCTCGACAAAGAGCATGGTTTTTTCTCTGTTTTTTGTTTCTAAATTTACTGAATTTGTCAAAACCGAAGTGTTGTTAGTAGAATTTTTTAAAGCCAAAGAGTCGCAAACCTCACCGTCATTTGCAAGAAAATTTTTATGCTCTTTCATCTCCGAAGCTAAATTTGAAAAAGCCAAAGAGTCTCGCTCATCGCCTTCATAAAAAACGCCACCGCCGTCCG
>DCIZ01000138.1:0-4371 GCA_002317305.1 Campylobacter sp. UBA1713 | reverse complement strand
ACCGCCGTCCGAAGTTAAATTTGAAAAAAGAGAATCATCAGTAGTTTTAGTCAAAGTTAAATTTGAATTTGTAAAATTTCTCGCCGTTTCCGTTTCTGTCGCCGTTGCTGTTTCTGTTTCTGTCGCCGTTTCTGTCGCCGTTGCTGTTTCTGTTTCTGTCGCCGTTTCTGTCGCCGTTTCTCTCGCCATTTTAGTAGAGTTGTCGCCACTAACGCCGTCTGAAGCTAAATTTGAATTTGTAAAATTTCTAGCCGTCTCGGTAGCCGTCTCTGTCGCCGTCTCGGTAGAGTTTTCGGTAAAATTTCCGCCACCAAAAGTCGCCTTTTCGTTTTGTCTCTTAAACGAAAGCGCTCGTTTTAGCCACGCTTCAAATTCGTTTTTGTCAAAAACGTCCTCCATCGACCACATTTTCACCTCGTGCTCGCTCTTTACAAAACTCTCCAAAACCTCGCCACCCACACGCTTTGTGGGCGTTGTCGCCGCCACTTTGTCAGGATTTGCCGCCTCAAAAGCCGCCACTTTTGCGTAAAGTGCATCATACTCAGCATCTGTCGCCACTGGCGCATCTAGCTCATAGTAGCATCTCGCCCACTCGTTCAGCGTCTCAACCGCCTCTTTGTATTGTTTTTCGTTTAGCATTTTTTTCCTTTTTTTAAAAGGATTATGGCGTTTTAACTCTTTAAAGTTGCTTAAAGTTACCTCTAAAAAACCCACTTATCTAAATTTGAACCGACAGATTTATTTTGTATTTTGTAAAATTCCACAAGCTTTTAAATTCAAATCACAAAACTCCCGCCAACTAAATTTAGTAGCAAAATGTTTCTTATACATCTCATCGACTCGGCAAATTTGCGGGCGAGTTTTATAAATAGAACATAAATTCGTTTGTAAATTCAGGTGAGAACAGATGCCATCGCCACGATCTAAAAATTTCGTCAAAGGCGAATTTCCGACATTACGACAGCATTGTCCGCATTTTGTGCAAGGAAAATTTGAAAACATAAAAAGTCAAATTTCCACAAAATCAACATTTGGGTCTGTTAATTGTTTTTGAGTAGCTTGAATGGCTTGTGCCAAAGGTGAAATTTTGCTTAACTCTACGATTCCAGTCAAAGCAGTTTCTATCTGTTTGTCATTGCCATTTTCAAAACCTTTATCTAGCTGTTTAAATAGTTCGGTAAAATTACTCGCACGCTCTCCAAATTGTTTTTCCAGTGCAAAACGAATCAGCTGTGCTTTCTCTCGTATGGCTTCAACTGCAACATCACGCTCGGCTCTAATCTTTTCTCTAGCCGTCTCTTGTTCTTCATGCACTTTTACATAACTTTGAAAAGCATTAAAAACCTCTGTTGCACCTGAAAGCCACAATGCAGGATTTGCACCTTTGCCAACCTTGGTAGCACTTTTTTTAATAATGTTGTTTATCACTTTTATATCCTTGTTTTAAATACTCAAACGCACATATAGCCACTCATTTTTACGCTTAAATTTTTTACAGCTGAACCATTTTTTTCCATAATAGGCATATCTAACAATGCTTTTATAGATTTTCCAACCACTATCATTCTGTTAATAGTAGACTCATTATAACGTTCAAAAAAATTGTTCCACCATCCTTCTTTTCTAAAATTTTTATCATAAACATCTGCTAATTTTGTTAAGTTGGCACTCATTTCATTAGCATTGGCTATTACGCCATGTAAAATTTCTTTGGCAACTCCTATCTCTGCGACAGCTTTATCTACTTTTGCTTCATACTTTTCAGCTTCTGTAAGTGCATTTTCTGCTTTACTTGCCAACATAAAACCTGCAACAGCTAACGCTGGACCAGCGATTACGCCACCTAAAACAGCAGTTCCACCAGCGATTCCAAAACCTCCAGCAGCTAAAGACCCGCCTCCTAGCCAAGCCAAAGTCGCATTTGTAGCCGCCGCTCCGCTTAACGAGCTAATAGCCGTTCCAGTAGAAGCTGCTGCCAATGCCTGAACACCTCCATAAGCACCAAAACCCGCTAAAGCTCCTGAAACCGCTCCGCTTCCAACAGAAGAACCTAACTCCAAGTCTTTAACAAATAATCGTTCCATTTTTTGAAGCTCTTCGGTAGAAATTTTGCTTTCAAAATCTTTAATAGTAGACTTTGAATCTTTTTTGCTATAACGCTTTATCGTATCTACCAAATGTTTTATTTGAGTTTGTAAAATATTTACTTTTAATCTACCCAAATCAACCAATTTTTCATTAACAAGATTTCTTACAGATTCCAAATCTTTGACAGCTTTTTCGTGCTTTCTTTTAGCACTATTTCCAATCTCCTTAGCTTTATCTAAATTTGCTTTTGCATCAAAACCTTTTTTGACACCAGCAATTCCAGCGACCAAAGAAGCTCCACCGAGCAATACAGGTATAAGTGGTAATGGCATAACTATTTCCTTTTCGTTTAAATTTTTGCTATTATACCTCCCCCCCCACTTAAATTTGGCTTAAAAAACGATAAAACATCTCGAAAAACCACTTGACTAAAACATCATCTATCGTGCTGAATTTCGCTGTTTTCGTATTTTAAGCTAATTAAATTTGATTTAATAAAAAGTTCCTTAAATTTATCTTTTTTAGCTTCTATCTTAAGGTCTGAAAAGCTAACGCTATTTTTTGGCGTGCCACAATACACAATAGCACAGTGTTGTTTAGAATTAGAAAAACTCTCTGTCAGCAACTTTCGTGAATTTTTAATCTGCTCATATGCATGCACTATATCATTTCCCTTTATTTCAACAAACAAAACCACACTTTTATCGCCCAAATAAACCACGAAGTCACACCTTAACCCATGCTCTTGACCGCACTGCTCATCAAATTTGACTTGATAAAACTCTGCTTCACTGACTTTTAATACAACTTTGCTCGGATTTTTACTCTTTTTACTCTCTTTGCAGACGATCTCACCTTTGCGTCTATTACTTCCTGTAAAATCAAACTTCTTACTTTTAAAATTTTCAATCTTCATCGAAATCCTTCAAATCCAAAAGCGAATCAAACTCATCAGCGATTTGTGTAGAAACCTCATCTATCTCATCAACTCTCATTACTCCATTTTTACTAACCAAATCAAATATTTCACCACCGCTCACAAAATACGCACTGAATTCATCTTGTTTTAATGTATATTTCTCATCTACAATCTCATTAAGCCTAGCCCTATTAGTCTTTTCATCTACATATAGCTGACCTGCAAAAAGCAGATTGTTTAACGTTGTTAAAATATAAGGCGAATGTGTTGCTATCATAATGTTCGGCTTATTTTTCTCTCTCAAAAGTGAAACAAGATAACAAGCGATCTTCTTTTGTTGAGTTGGAAAAAGGTTATTTTCTGGCGCTTCAATAAACAAATTAAGAAAAGTTCCTTTTTTATTTTCTTTCAAATATTTACTTAATTTTTCAAAATTTAAAAGCTCCGTTCCAGCCAAAACAAATCCACCAATAGCATTATTTAAACTATCGCTAAAATCATATTTTTTAGCAAAATAATCACATATCAGCTCCATCACGCTCACATTTTTTTCACCAGAACTTGAATGTTTTAGTTTAACTTTATACCCTTTGTTTTCCAAAACATATTCAGTTAAAAAGCCTCTTCCTTGTTTAGAAAGCTCCAAATTCATAGTAGAAAGCTGAAATTTATCATTAAACTCTCGCAACGCTTCACGAAAATTTATTGCCATATCGTCAATCAAAAACGGCAAATTTTTGTTTAAATTCAGTAATTCTGGTAAAGCGGAACGAAAATCATTAATCATAGCTATCTTGCCTATCATTATCTTTTTTTCTAAATTGTCATAATTTAGAAAAATTTTTTCATTTTCAAATTTGATAATCAGCTTGCCGTCAATGAGAAATTCTATCAAGCTATCTTTTCTCCAAAAATCATCGAGTTCAGAAGCTTTTAAAAGAGTATGTAGAACAAGGCGAAACGGATCTTTTTTTACTTTGCTCTCTTTCAAAATGCGTTTATATTGCATTTTTTTATATATAAATTTAACCAAACTAGCGGTTTTCATAATGGCACTTTTACCACTTCCACTCTCGCCTATCAACACTAAAAAACGGTTTAGTGGAATTTCTATATGTTTAATCGGTCCAAAATTTTGAATCCTCAATACTTCTTTATTCACATATTATCCTTTAATTTGATAGTGATTTTTAAATGCGAGTGTTGCCATGAAATTCTCCTTTGATTTTACTAAAAACTAGATATTTTATAACTTTGTATAATATAAACAAAAAAGCTGAGCCGAAAAAGCAAAAGCCGAAAAATCCAGCCAAAGCAAATTTAGCCCAGCCAAAAAAAGCCGAGCCCAGCCCGCGGAGCCCGCC
>DCIZ01000081.1:14142-19863 GCA_002317305.1 Campylobacter sp. UBA1713 | reverse complement strand
AGAAAAACCAGAGAGCGAAAGCCCCACACGCTCGGTGGTTTGTAATATTTTGTAATATAAAATAGCAAAACAAAGCAAAATTTAAGTGGGCTTCGCTACAATGAGTTAAGTTGGTTTTTTATATAATGTTGAGCTGTTTTAGCAGTTCAACAATATTTTTTGCGAGTATGCTAACTTTTAGCAGGAACTCTACAAATTTGCTTATCTTCTGAAAAAATTTTTCATATCTTTAGCTACCTTTCCCAAAACACCGAGCGGCAACTACCTCGTAATGCTTCTGACATTTTAGCAAAATAAGCTTAAATTTTGTTTATTCTTGATATTTGAAATGAAAATTTTGCATTTTTAAAAAGAAATTTGCTTTTTTGTGAATTTAAAAGATTCTACTACTAAAATTTCAGTGAATTCTTCGGGTCATTTACGCCACGCCTTGCGAATGACGGCGTTAGTTTGTGTTTTTTTTAACAAAATCCCAACGCCGTCCACTAAAAAGCCAAAAGCCAAAAAGCCAAATTTAAAAATTTAGAAATTTTTCTTTATATTCGCCTTCTCTCTTAACTCATTTACCTTTTTCTCTATCCTACCGGCAAGCTCAGCACTTTTTACCTGGTTTTCTAGTTGCGGACGAACTGTCTCATAACTCACAGGTGCTGACTCTTTTGCGTCCTCTTTGTAGATGACGTGGTAGCCAAACTGCGACTTAACTGGCTTTGTGCTAAACGTCCCTTTTTTCATCGCAAAAGCCGCCTTTGAGAATTCTGGCACCATCTTTGCCTTTTCAAACCAGCCAAGATCGCCACCCTTTGCCGCACTGCCTTTGTCGGCTGACTGCGCTTTTGCTAGTTTGTCAAATTCGGCTAGCTTTGCTTCGCTGCTTTTTTGTGCGTTTATCTTGCGAATGAGCGCTGTTGCATCTTTTTCGCTAGCGACCAAAATGTGTCTAGCTTTTACTTGTGCTGGGACTATCATCTTGTTTTTGTTTGCTTCATAAAGCTCTTTTAGCTTCGCTTCGTCGACTTTTATAGAGTCAAATTCTTTCTTTTCCCAAATTTGAAGTGCGATGGTGTTTTGCGCTGTTTCTAGTGCTTTTTTATACTCATCGCTGTTTGTGATGCCGCTTTTTTTTGCATTTTCAACAACAAGTTTTGTAGAGATGATGCTGTCTACTATCTTCTCTTGTAGCTTTTTTTTGTCCGCATCTGTGAGCTTTTCGGCGTGTTGTTGCTGCATCAAAACGCCTTGCAAAATAGGCGCGACTTCCTCTTCTGTTACGCTTCCGCCGTTAAAAGTAGCGAGGTCTTTTGCGTTTAGGCTCAAAGCTGCAACCAAACTAAGTGCTAAGATAAGTGATCTTTTCATAGCTAAATCCTTTTAAAAAAATTTCACTTACATTATACTTAATTAATTTAAATGTTTATTAAATTATCACTTATTAAGCAAGAAAAATTTATAATATGACAAATTTTAAGACAAAGGATTCGAAATGGCAGCAGGTTTAAAAGAAGCCGAGTTTATCTGGAAAAACGGCAAGATGGTAAAGTGGGCAGAGGCGACAACGCATGTTTTGACACACTCACTTCACTACGGCAACGCGGTCTTTGAGGGCGTTCGTGCCTACAAAACAGACAAAGGCTACGCCATCTGGAAGCTAAACGAACACACAAAAAGGCTTTTGGAGAGTGCAAAAATGTGCCTTATTAACCTTCCTTTTTCGTTTGACGAGCTTTGCGAAGCACAAAAAGAAATTTTGCGTGTAAATTCGTTTAACGAAAATGTCTACCTCCGTCCGCTTGTATATTTGGGTTACGGCAAGATGGGCGTAAGCCACGTAGGCTGTCCAGTCGATGCAGTAGTAGCGGCGTGGGAGTGGGGCGCTTACATGGGCGAAGAGGCTCTAAAAAAAGGCGTAAAAGTCGGCATCAGCTCATGGGCAAAACCAGCGCCAAACGCCATGATGCCAAAGGCAAAAGCTAGCGCAAACTACTTTAACTCACAGATGGCAAACTATGAAGCTGTCCAAGCGGGCTTTGACGAGGCACTTTTGTTAGACGCACAAGGCTTTGTGGCTGAAGGTCCTGGCGAGTGCTTTTTTATCGTAAAAGATGGCGTCATCATCACGCCGCCAAATGACACGAGTTTGGTTAGCATCACACAAAACAGCGTCATTGAGATGGCGGAATTTTTGGGCTTTAAAGTAGAGAGAAAGCGAATTTCACGCGACCTTGTTTACAGCGCAGACGAGGCGTTTTTTACAGGCACAGCGGCAGAGGTTACGCCTATAGGCGAGATAGACAGGCGAGTCGTGGGAAAAGGCGGAATGGGCGAAGTTACGTCAAAACTCCAAAAATACTACTTTGCGGCAGTTCGTGGCGAAGTGGCAGAGTTTGAAAAGCACATCACATATGTAAAATAAAGGGAAAAAATGCCAGCAGATTTGAATGAGTATTTTAAAAAAAACGGAGTCGGTGGTGGCGGTTTTGACGACAAAAACGGCGAGAAAAAAGATGAAAAAAAGCGAAGTGGCGGCGGTGGCTTTGGCGGTGGTGGCTTTGAGCTCGGCGGGAAGCTGGGCAAAACGCTCATCGTTTTAGTCGCTCTTGTGGTGCTTGCTGTCGTGGCGCGTCCTTTTGTCGTCATAAATTCAGGCGAAGTCGGCATAAAATCGACTTTGGGTAAATTTGACCCGAATCCACTTCAGCCGGGCTTTCACCTCTTCGTGCCGTTTTTTCAAGAGGTGCGTGTGGTAGATACAAAAGTCCGCATCATTAACTACACCTCGACAGAAGGGCGAAGCGAAAGAAACTATCAAGGCAGCGGAATCGAAGTAAAAGAGACCATCTCCGTGCTAGACAGCCGCGGACTTCCTGTGAGCATAGACATAACCGTTCAGTATAGGCTAAACCCTATGAATGCGCCGCAAACCATAGCTACATGGGGATTCTCGTGGGAGAGCAAAATAGTCGATCCAGTTGTTCGAAACGTGGTGCGAAACGTCATAGGCAAATATACCGCTGAAGAGCTACCAGAGAAGCGAAACGACATAGCAGCAGGCATGGAATCTGGCATCCGAGCAGACATAGACGCCCAGCCAAACAAGCCAGTCGAGCTAACTAGCGTTCAGCTAAGAGAGATCATCTTGCCAGCAAAGGTAAAAGAGCAGATAGAACAAGTTCAAGTAGCACGCCAAGAGGCGGAGCGAGCGCGCTATGAAGTGGAAAAGGCAAAGCAAGAGGCGTTAAAAAAGGCAGCCCTAGCACAAGGCACGGCAGATGCGGTGAAGATCGAGGCACAAGGCAAGGCGGACGCGGTGAAGATCGAAGCAGACGCGCAAGCTTATGCAAACAAACAGGTCGCAAATTCGCTTACGGCAAATTTGCTTGAGTTGAAGCAGATTCAAACGCAGAAAGAATTTAACGAGGCTTTGAAAGTAAACAATGACGCGAAGATCTTTTTGACACCTGGTGGCGCTGTGCCAAACATTTGGCTTGACACGAAAGACGCGAAAAAGGCAAGTAGCGTAGCGAAGTGATTCAGAAAGCGGAAAGCGGAATGCAAAATGCGGAATGCATAAATTCGTAATTCTCAAGAATCGTCAAAACAAGCGAAGCGCTTTTTTGCAAAGCAAAAATGTTTCTTTAAATTTACGAAAAAGCGAATTTTTGCAAATTTTCACAAATTCCGTTTTCCGTTTTCTGTTTTCCGTTACCGACCAAAGAATCCCCCGCCTTGTAAGCGAGTAGAATCTTTGAAATTCACAAAAAAGCGAATTTTTGCAACTTCTGTTTTCCGCATTTCGCATTTATGAATTTGCGCGTGGCAAGCCTTCTACCTCTTCTTTTATGCGCCAGATGCCTTTTAGCCTGTAAAACGCCACGCCTACGCACAAAGGCGGCAAAGCGCAAGACAAAAAGCCCATCCAGCCTAGCCACCACGTAAGCGGCACAGAGATGATGCTAAACGCAAAAGCTAGCATAAACAAGCCGTCGTGGCTCACGATTCGAAGCTCACGGCAGAGTTTAAAACAGCACCAAAGCGAGAACAAAAATAGCAAAAACGCCGTTAGCCCGAGCACCGCAAAAAGCACTATATTTACCACTTCGGCATCGTAGCGAATCTCGTTGTTTTTGTCAAAAACATAGACCGAGATGAGCGAAGCCGTGTAGATGAGCACGACCGATATAGCCGAAGTTGCAAACGAGCGTTTGAGGTTTTGGACTAGATGCGAATTTGCGAATTTATCGATGGTTTTGTTTGTTTTGTAAAACAAAAAGAACGCCGTGCCCATGAGCGCAAGTGTCAAACCGCCCGCCACCATGTCGCCTACACTGCTGTCGCCAACAAACGAAAAATCCACCAGCGAAAGCGCAATGATGACGATCCAACAAAGCGCACCGCCTAAGCCAAACCAGCGAAGCTTGCCAAATTCGCTTTCTTCTATCTCAACAGAAAGCGCGCACGTGTCTTCGCTTATGAGAAAAATCTCACTCGCTGTGTCATCTCGCCTAGCGAAAAAGTTTACCTTTCTGCCTACTGTTTCGCTTTCGTTTAGCTCGCCTTTGTTTTTTAGCTCGCTCTTTTCAAAGGTGTATTTGCTTCCATCTTCGCCTAAAATCACACCGACTTCTAAAATCTTTCCATGCATTTAAAAACTCCCATATTAACCTTTTTGTTATTATTATAGCGAAAAAAGCTAAAAAATAGCAAAGAAAATTTTAAAAAGGCAAATTTGCGTAACGATTCGTGTTAAATTTTTTCCTCTTGTTCCATCTCTTTAAACATAAAAAAGGCTAGGGCAAGAGTGAGTGTGTGCAATATACTGCCATAAATAGAAAAACCTTCGTTTATTTCGTTTATTTCGTCTATGCAGAATAATGTGCCTTCAAGCAAAAATGAGAGAAAAACAACCCAAAAAAGTGGTGTTTTGCCAGCTTTACACATCTTTTTACACCAAAAAAAGAAAAACAAAGAGTATGATAGACTGATGACAGTGAGGATTGCGACAAAGATTTGAGCAAATGTGATAAATGTTTGGTCATTTTCGGCAATATCTGTAAAAATGTAAACGGGAAATACCGAAGCAGATAATAAAATTAAAAAAAAGTAGCAAACAATGAGGCATTTTGTGGTTTTTGTTAAATTTAAATCTTTGACGTTTTTGTCGATTATTTGGCTAATTTTATACAAAAGCCAGAAAAAAATTCCGTATGAAACAACTATAATAATAGCTCCAAATGTGTTTCTTTTGATCGTTAGGTGTAAGATAGTTGAGGTAAGCATAAACAAAACCGCAAGAAACCCTAGCTTTTTGACGACAGAAGTGTCGCTCTCTGTGTTTGTGGTTTTTGTATAGGCGTTTGTTTTTAGGTTTGCGTTTTGTTTGCATGCGTTTTCGGTGTTTGTGTTTGAGTTTTGTTTGTCGTTGTGGTCTCTGTTGGTTAAATTTGCGTTTTAGTCGGCTGATGTGCTGCTTTTGTCGCCCAAAACGTTAGCAGAAGCATTGTCTAAAATTTGTTCGTTCATGAAAAACTCCGTTTTTTAAATTTGTGTAGATTATGTTGTGTAAATAGTGAAAAACTAAAACAAAACGCCGTCATTCTGAGGGAGCGTAAGCGACCGAAGAATGACGGCGGTAACGGAAAACGGAGTGCGGAAAACAGAAGGCAGAATTCGCAAAAATTTGCTTTTTTGCGAATTTAAAGAAACATTTTTGCTTTGCAAAAA
>DCIZ01000081.1:0-14117 GCA_002317305.1 Campylobacter sp. UBA1713 | reverse complement strand
TGACTTTTTTACTTTATCAAAAGGCGGGGGATTCTTCGCAACGCTTGCGAATGACGGCGTTGGTTTTGACTTTTTAATTATAACTAAATTTTAACAAAATACGAAACGCAAGTGCGAAGCCGTCATTCTGAGGGAGCGTAAGCCGACCGAAGAATCCCCCGAAATTTGATTTAGTAAAAAGCCAAATTCACGAAAAAGCGAATTTTCACGACTTTCTTCGTTTTTTGTTATTTTTCATATTTTTAAAGCCATTTTTTTTGAACTCTTTGTCAAAAAGTTTTCGTTTTTGAAATGGTATTTTCTCAATAAACAAACGACCTTCCAAATGGTCATTCTCATGCTGAATGGCGACTGCAAGTAGCCCCGTGGCATCTAGCGTTTGCTTCACGCCGTGTCTGTCAAAAAATTCTACCACAACTCTTTCGGCTCGTTTGACCTCTTCGTAGTAGCCGGGTATGCTTAGGCAGCCTTCTTGACAAACCTGTTCGCCCTCCAAAAGCACAAAAGTAGGGTTTATGACCTCTATTAGGTCGGCTTTGTCTTGTTCATCGTTTTCGTTTATCAAATTTAAAATTAGCACTCTGATGGGTCTTCCGACTTGAATCGCCGCTAGTCCTATTCCGCCGTTTGCAATCATCGTTTCATACATATCGTCCAAAAATTTGCCAAGCTCTTCGTCAAAGACGGTAACATCAACGCTCTTTTCAAAAAGTTTCTTGTTTGGATATGTTAAAATTTCTAACTGCATCATCTCTCCTATTTTTAAATTTAATAAATTTTATCTTGTAAGTGTTATAAATTTGACAAAAGCAACTGCTAGACAAAGTCGCCTTTGCCTAGCGTTTAGTGCCTAAAAACTCAGTGTGTCTAAATGCGTTAAAATGAGCAAAACTCTACGCCTATTTTCTCACACAAACTTTGTCTATTAGCCCGTATTCTACCGCCTCTTCTGAACTCATGAAAAAGTCCCTGTCGGTGTCTTTTTCTATTTTGGCGAGTTTTTGGTTTGTATTTTGTGCCAAAATCGAATTTAGAAGCTTTTTGAGACGCAATATCTCATTTGCCTGAATCTCAATGTCAGTCGCCTGACCTCGCGCACCGCCAAGTGGCTGGTGAATCATGATTCGCGCATTTGGCAAAGCAAACCGCTTGCCCTTTGCACCAGAAGATAGCAAAAACGCCCCCATGCTCGCCGCTTGCCCCATGCAGATGGTAGAAACGTCAGGTTTTATGTAGTTCATCGTATCAAAGATACTCAAACCGCTCGTTACAACACCGCCCGGGCTGTTTATGTAGAAATATATATCTTTGTCTGGATCTTCTGCCTCCAAAAACAACATTTGTGCTACAACCACGCTAGCCACATCGTCATCTATCTCGCCGCTTAGTAGTATAATCCTATCTTTCAACAGGCGAGAGTATATGTCATAACTCTTCTCGCCCTTGCCAGTTTTCTCCACCACATAAGGAATGTAACCCATGAAAAAACCTTAAATTTGACTATTTCGCAAAAAGCGATGTGAAGAGTTTACTCTCAACTAACGACATTTTTATGATAGGCAAAACGCCTCTGCTTCGCAAATTTTCTAGGTGTGCTTTTGGATCGATGCCGTTTTGTTGTGCCTCAAAGTAAATTTGTTGAATGAGCTCGTTGTCGCTGACTTCTATCTCTTTAACTTGTGCTAGTTTGTCTATCAAGAAAGTTAGCTTTACGCTGTTTTGTGCATCTACTCTAAACTCCTCACGCTTCTCCAAAAGTGCGATTCTGTTCTCTGAAAGTGTCTTTTTCTCCTCATCGCTAAAGCCTGCAAAAGCTTGGTTTAAACGCATGTCTATCTCTTGTTCTACGATGTTGTTTGGCAAGTCAAAGTTAAACTGCGCCACCAAAGCCTCGCTAAATTTTGGTCGCAAATCTGTCGCTATCAAATTTTGTAGCTTTGCCATCACAATGTTTTGTTTTATGATCTCGTTAAGTCTTGCTTCTGTAGGATTCTCCTCTTGTGGCAAGAGTTGTTTTAGAGTCTCGTCGTTTAGCTCCAAACCAGCTTTGTTTACTATAGCTTTTAGCGTAACGGTGAAAACTGCCGCTTTGCCCGCTAGCTCTGTCGCCTGATATTCAGCTGGGAAAGTTACGTTTATCTCTTTTGTCTCGCCCGCTTTCATGCCTACAACGCCATCTTCAAAGCCCGGAATCAAAGCACCAGAGCCTATTAGGACCTGAAAGTCATTTGCTGCGCCACCTGCAAAAGCAACACCGTCAATAGTGCCGCTAAAGTCTATCACTGCCACGTCGCCGTTCTCAACGCCGTTTGGTTTTTCAACTGCAACGAGTGGTGCTACGTTGTAAAGAATCGCCTGTCGCTCATTTGCCACTTCCTCGTCTGTAGCGGTTGGGTAGTCAAAAGCAGGCAAAAGCTGCTCATAGCCACTAACGTCAATGCTTGGTCGGAAACTAGCCTCTATCTCGATATTTATCTTCTCGTTTTTCTCTTCAAATTTGGTAACAATCGGACTACCGATCAAGTCAGCACTCTCCTTGCCAACACTCTTCAAACCTTCCTCGATGATATCTCTAAAAAGCTCGTTTTTTACATCGTTTTCGAGCTCTTTGCCATATCTTTTTAGCACCTCAGCTACAGGTGCTTTGCCTTTTCTAAAGCCAGCAATAGTTAAGTTCTTTGCCGACTTCTCCGCCAAAGCTGAAACTTTTTTGTCGAGCTCTTTTTTCTCGATCTCGTTCGAGAAAGTAACATTCGCTTCGTTTACTTTATTTGCAACAATCTGCATCGTAAGTCCTTTTGTTTAAAATTAAATAAAAAAATATACCAAAAAATCACTTATTGTAAGCTTAAAGATAACTTTCAAATTTATTTTAGCTTAAATTTTGACAAATTTTTATGTTGTGGATTTGCGTAAATATCAAACAAACTACAAACAAAAACGCCGTCATTTGCAAGGGCAAGTCCGAAGAATCTGCTGTTTTTTTGACGAGTAGAATCTACAAATTTACAAAAAAGCAAATTTCAAAAATTCTTTTCCATCACATGGCAGGAGATTCTTCGGTCGGCAAAAGCCTCCCTCAGAATGACGGCGTTACACGACCTTTTTTGTATTTAACTGAAAATTTGGTATAGCAAAACGCACTATTGGCTAGAATCAATACACTATAATGTGTGCCTTTTGTGAGCCGTGCACGCCAAAGACCGTTACTAGCTCAATGTCTGCCGTTCTTGACGGACCAGCGACAAAAAGCATGTTGCTAGGTAGCTTGCCATCGCTCTCTTTTTTGACCGCATTTAGTGCCTCTACCATGCTCTTTACCACATCCTCTTTTTTTAGCAAGACTATCAAAAGCATCGGTGCTAGACTTAACATGCGAGGCTGTTCTGGTGAGCTAAGAATCATCGCCGTGCCGTGTGAGCTGATGCCAAAACGCGCTTTAACTACGCTAAAATCTGTGTGAAAAACCGTCTCTCGTAGCGCTTCTATCTCTTTGTCAAAGCATGTTTTTTTCTCCGCTTTTACCGCCTCTACTAAATTTGCATCTAGCCCTTTTCCGTAGATAAAGCTAGAAAAACCATCATACCTCGCCACTATCTCGTTTATCTTTTCAGCCAGTCCAGCCTCGCCGCCGTCATACTCCTCGACTTCATATTTGTTTTCAGCCATTTTGCGTTTCATCTCGCCCAGACAGTCGGCATCGTCAGTCAAGATGTGCCCGACAGGATTCACCGAATCTTCAAATTTGAAAGTGGCATCTTTGTAGCCTTTTGCCACTTTTTGCAGAATCTCCTCTCTGCTTCGTGCTGAAATTTGCTCCATGCTCTCACTCATATTTCACTCCTTCGATCTTTTGAATTTCTTTGTAGAGATTTGACTTTAGCTCTGGTAACGTCCTAAATTTTGTCCACTGTTTTACGACTGGCATCACGCCGCCAAGCGCATGAACCATGCCGTTAAACAAGTGCGCGTTTCCGATGCCGAATCGCCAAAGTTTGCCGCTTGTCGCAAAAGAGGCAAATCTTTTAAAGACAAATTTTTCGCCCCCGTTTTTCTCCAAATTTTCCGCACCTGAAAGTAGTGGCTTTTTGCCTTGTCCTACTTTGTGCGAGCGGAGTTTTCTGATGAGGTCGGCTAGTGGAATTTGCACTGGGCACACTTCGCTACAACGTCCGCAAAGCGAACAAAGTGTCAAAATGTCGCTCATTTTGTCTATGCCGTAGAGATTTGGCTCTACCACTTCGCCAATAGGTCCAGGGTATACCGGGCGACCTGTTTCGCCTACATAGCTGTGCCCGCCTATCTTGTCATAAACTGGGCAGTAGTTCATGCAGCAGCCACAACGAATGCAGCGAAGCGCCTCGTGAAAGTCTTCGTGTGCTAGCATGTCTGAGCGGTGGTTGTCAAATAGGACGATGTGGACTTCTTTTGGACCATCTAGCTCGCCGTTTTTGCCACGCGGTCCGGTGATGATGTTGTTATATGTCGGTATAAACTGCCCAGTCGCTGACGGTGTCAAAAGTGCCACTGCCGTTGCCGCATCTTCAAAGCTCTCCATCACTTTTTCGATGCCACAAAGTGCTATATGAATGTCAGGCGCTGTGGTGCACATGCGTCCGTTGCCTTCGTTTTCTATTAGCCAAAACGCACCTTCGCGGCTCATAGCGTAGTTTACGCCACTAAGTCCCACTGTGAGACTCTCAAACTGATCGCGCAAATGTTTGCGTGCTATTTGGTTTAGCTTTTCTGGCTCGTGTTCTAAATTTGCGCCTAGCTTTTTGGCAAAAGTTTCGCCTACTTGATAGCGATTCTTGTGAATGGCAGGGACGACAATGTGCACAGGCGGCTCGTTGTCAAGCTGCAAAATGAGCTCGCCTAAGTCTGTCTCTGTCGCTACTAGACCTCTGTGCTCGAGGTAGTGGTTTAGCCCTATCTCCTCGCTCGCCATCGACTTGCCTTTTAAGATCTTGTTTGCACCGCGTGCTTTCATGATCTGGTAGATGGTTTCGCACGCATCATCTGGTGAGCTAGCCCAGTGGACAACGATGCCGTTTGCTGTTGCGTTTTTCTCAAACTCTTCTAGTCGCTCTTTTAGCGAGTAGAGTGCGTTGTTTTTGGCACGTTTTGCCTTTGCGCGCAATCCGTCCCAATCTGTAAATTTGGAATTTATCAAATTTAGGCGGTTTTTTTGCAAAATGTGCATCGCTTTTGAGACATTTTCACGCATCTGCGTGTCGCCAAGCTTTGAGTTGATCAATTTTTCGTGTTCAGCGTGACTTAAACTCATAGTTTCTCTCCTTGCAATCTTTTCCAAATAAAGTCATAAAGGTGCACGCCCTTTATATCAAGCCCTTGTTTTTTCATCGTTCCTGCGATATTTAAAAGACAACCGCCATCGCCACTTATGAGATATTTGCAGCCTGTCTCTTTTATGTGTTTGATCTTTTCTGTTACCATCGCGTTTGAAATTTCGGGCTCTTTGACAGAAAATGTTCCACCAAAACCACAACACTCCTCTTCGTAAGCTAGCTCAACAAGCTCCACGTTTTTTAGTTTTTTTAGTAGATTTTTGCTGGCAGTTACGCACTTTTGTGTGCGTAAAGCGTGGCAGTTGCTGTGCCATGTAACTTTGACAGGCTCGCCTTTGTCTTCATAAGAGACGTTTAGCGTTTCGTCGAGGTATTGGCTCAGATCTACCACGCGTGAGCTAAAACGCGCTACTTTTTCAAGCTCCGGCAGACCTTTAAAAAGCTCAACAAAATCATGGCTCATAGTTCCAGCACATGAGCCACTTGGGACGACGATAGGGTAGTCGTTGTCAGCGAAAAGATTCACGTTGTGCAAAGCGATGGCACGACTCTCGTCAAAGTAGCCCGTGTTGAAAGAGGGCTGCGAACAGCAGGTTTGGTTTTTTAAAAAGATGACCTCAACGCCTTCGCGTCTTAAAAGCTTGATCGAGTTTAGCACCGTCTCTTGCATGGCGGCACTAGCTAGACATGTAGCAAACAGATAGACCTTTTTTTCCATTTGAAATTCCTTTCTAAACAAAAGTTTTTGGTAGTTTAGTGTAAAATGATTTAAAGATTTATGAATTTACTTTACATTTGTGGCAGTTAGGTTAAAAAATGTGTAAATTTGTAACAATGTGCGTTTGGATTGAACTCTGTAATGGGGTCGCAGGGGCAACGCCCCCGTCCGCCCGTCTTGTCGCCGTTTTTCCTTTGAACAACAGTGAAAAAGAAAAACGGCGACAAGAGATTTAAAAAGCGTTAGCTTTTTACATACAGAATACAAAAATATAGAATGCGGAAATTTACATTTTGAATCAAAAAAGCGAGAACGCCACCGCGCCCTCGCTTAAATTTGTCAAAGCAGACCAAATGTTATTTTTGTAGCTGAATTACATCAGGAATGAAGCCCGGCATAACGTTTGCAATGATAAACGTCCAAATAGCGATCAAGATAATGAGCAAAACCGACCATTTTAGCGTATATTTTAGCAAGTCCGACTCTCGTCCCACTAGACCAACCGCCGCACACGCAACCGCGATACTTTGTGGACTTATCATCTTTCCGACCACGCCGCCGACAGAGTTTGCTGCGACAAAAAGCGCCTCTTTTACGCCTAGTTGGTGTGCTGTTACTTGTTGCAAAGTGCCGAAAAGCAAATTTGAACTTGTATCGCTTCCTGTTAGGAAGACACCTAGCCAGCCGATGACTGGACTAAAGAACGCAAATGCATTTCCTGTGTAGGCAAAAGCAAGACCTAGTGTGTTGCCCATACCGCTGTTTTTTGAGATCATCGCAAAGCTAACGACAAAGCCGATAGTAAGGCATGGGAAAAGCATCTCTTTCATAGTAGCACCAAAACACTCCGCTGCATCTTTTGCCTTTAAGCCAAGCACAAAGATAGAGATGAGTGCGGCGAAAAGAATCGCCGTTCCAGCTTGATTTGCGATGAGGCTAATGCCAAGATTCAAGCCTACTTTTCCGCCTGTATCTGTTACTACGCTACCGCCAAAGATAGACTCAAACGGAATGGTAAAGACGCTCCAGCCAAAGACCGCACCCGCTTTAAAGAGATCTTTGAAGCCTTGTTGAGTCCAAAGGATAACAAATGCAACCAAAAGAATGAAAGGAACCCACGCTTTTACTATCTCGCCAGTAGAGAGTCCTGATTTTTTGCTAAAATCTGTCTCGCCGTCAAGTCGGAAGATGTTTTTAGGCTGCCAGCCACTGATCTTCAAAAACGCCGTTGTGCAGACGATAGATACGATGGCAGAGAGGATGTCCGGAAGCTCCGCGCCTAGCAAATTTGAGCTGAGGTATTGTGTAGCGGTAAAGCTAACAGCAGCGACCAAAATAGCAGGGAAAGTCTCTTTTACGCCTTTAATGCCGTCCATCAAGAAGATGACGAAAAACGGAATCGTGAGGCTGAAAGGGAATAGCAAACGACCTGTCATAGCCGCGATGCTGTGTTGTTCGATGCCGATCAAATTTGTCATAGCGATGATAGGAATTCCAACCGCACCAAAAGCAACTGGTGCTGTGTTTGCCACTAGACAAAGTCCCGCTGCTTGAAGTGGTTTTAGTCCTAGTCCCACAAGAAGCGCAGCTGAGATAGCAACTGGTCCGCCAAAGCCGATAGCGCCCTCGAGGAATGAGCCAAAACAGAAGCCTATCAAGATGACCTGGATTCTGTGGTCAGGTGTGATGCTCATAACGCTTTGTTTGATGGTCTCAAACGAGCCAGACTTGACAGAGAGTTTATATAAAAAGATCGCCGCGATGATGATCCACGCGATCGGCCACATGCCGTTTACAAAGCCTTGCGCAAAGCTAGCCAAGATCAAATTTAGCGGCATGCCATAGACTGCCAAAGCCAAAATTCCTGCAAAAACCACCGTAACAAGTGCCGAGATGTGAGCTTTTAGTTTTATGACTAATAGGCACACCAAGAAGCAGATGATAGGTAAAAACGCTACGCCAGCACTAGCAAAGATGTTGCCAAGCGGGTCGTAAACTTGTGTCCAAACCATAAGGTCTCCTTCGAAGTTAATTTAGAATGTGTTAATGTAGCATATTTTTGCTAAAAAGTAAAGGGAAATTTGAAATTTGTTGTGAATTTTTTGTTGAGGTGTTACTTTTTGTAACGTTTTTTATTAAAATTAAATTAATATTAAATTTATAAATTAACTTGATAAGTTTATTTAAGAATAAACTTTGTTTTTTGTTACGTTTTGTAACAGAATTTACATTCGGGAAACGGAAAACGGAAAACGGAAAACGGAGTGCGGAATACAGAGTGCGGAGTGCGAAAATTTGCGATTCTCTAGAATCTCAAAATCAACGCCGTCATTCGCAAGGGAGGCGTAGCCGACCGAAGAATCCCCTGAAATTTTAGCGAGTAGAATCGTCAAATTTACGAAAAAGCGAATTTACAAAATTCCGTTTTCTGTTTTCCGCACTCCGTTTTCCGTTACCTAGACATTTCGACAGCCTTTAACAGCTCAAATTTAAGCGTTGAAATTCCCTCGCCTGTGGCGCTAGAAATTTTTTGTGTAAAGAGCGGACGGCTAAAATTTAGTCCAGCCTCGCCCAAAATCTCGCTACTTTGCCTCTCCTCAAAGCCAAATTCCGCCAAAAACTCTGCCACCAAAACATCAGCACTCTCCGCCGCGTCAGCTTTCGTAAAAGCCACCGCAAAAGGTGCGCGTGCTAGCTTTTGGCTAAATTTGGCTACCTCGTTTATAAGTGTTCGAAACTGCAAAACAGGCGTTCTGTAACTAGCTAGATCTATCATGTAAAGCAAGACCTTTGTCCGCTCTATGTGCTTCAAAAACTCCAGCCCAAGCCCACGCCCGTCAGCAGCGCCTTCTATGATGCCGGGGATGTCAGCCATGACAAAACCGCTAAATTCATCTACCGCCACTTGCCCCAGCTTTGGCGTGAGCGTGGTAAATTCGTAGTTTGCTATCTGTGGTTTGGCGTTTGAAATGGTGCTGATGAGCGTAGATTTGCCGACATTTGGAAAGCCCACAAGCCCCACATCAGCTATGAGTTTTAGCTCCAAACGCACCGTTTTTGTCTCGCCTGCCAGTCCGGGCTGGGCATATTCGGGCGCTTGATTTACGCTGTTTTTAAAGTGAAAGTTGCCCAGTCCGCCCTTGCCGCCACGCAAAAATAGCTCACGCTGCCCTTCGCTGGTCAAATCTAGCAAAACCTCGCCACTCTCGTCGTCCAAAACTGCCGTGCCGGGCGGAACGACAAGGTAGAGATTCTCCCCTTTTTTGCCACTCATTCGCTTGCTCATTCCTTGCTCGCCGTTGCCTGCGCTCATCTTTCTGCGACCTTTGTAAAACGCTAGCGTGTGTGAGTTGTTGTCTACTACAAAGTATACGTCGCCGCCGTCTCCGCCATCGCCGCCATCTGGACCGCCTTGGATCACGTGTTTTTCACGCCGAAAGCTAACGCATCCTGCACCACCTTTGCCACTTGTTATGCTAAATTTCGCACTATCTATAAACATTTTTTTCCTTTAAAATATGCTCTTTTTTTACTTTCAGAATGCGGAATTCGAATTTTGATATTACCGTCATTTGCAAGCTAGTCAGCGAAGCGAAGAATCCACTGAAATTTTAGGGAGTAGAATCATTAAATTTACAAAAAAGCGAATTTAAAAGATTCTACGCCATAAAATTTCAGTCAGAATGACGGCGATAACGGAAAATGAAATGCATAGAACAGAAAACTGGATTTACAAAATTCGTTTAACCGCAAATTTCCGCATTCCGCATTCCGCACTCTGCTTTCCGCTAACGCACTTGCCCTTCGCCCGTGATGATATATTTGTAGCTTGTGAGCTCTTTTAGCCCCATCGGACCTCGTGCGTGGAGTTTTTGAGTCGAGATGCCTATCTCGCCGCCGAATCCAAAGCAACCGCCATCTGTAAAGCGACTGCTAGCGTTTACATAGAGTGCCGCTGCGTCTACTTGGTCGCAAAATTTCTTCGCGTTTGGTGCGTTTGTCGTGATGATGACTTCGCTGTGTTTTGTCCCAAATTTGTTTATAAATTCTATAGCCTCGTCCACATCTTTTACCACTTTTACGCTTAGTTTGTAGTCCAAAAATTCGGTTTTGTAGTCGTTTTCGTCAGCGATGCGTGCTACTTTTATGTGTTTTGCCGTCTCACAGCAGCCGTAAATTTCTACCACGTCGTCCCACTCTTCGTGTAAAAGCTCAAAAAACCTCGCCGCGACCGCCTCATGCACCAGTAAATTTTCTGTTGCGTTGCAGACACTTACGCGGCTGGTTTTTGCGTTTGTAAGCACTTGCAACGCCATGTGTAGGTCGGCACTTTCGTCCACATAAATAGAGCAGTTGCCTACGCCTGTTTCTAAAAACGGGACTTTTGCGTTGTTTTTTACAAATTCTATAAGCCCAGCACCACCTCGTGCTATCACGCAGTCTACTACCCCGACGGCGTTTAGAATCTCGCCAGCGTCTTCGCTCATGCAAAGCAAATTTTCGTCAAAACCGCACTCATTTAGGCTGGATTTTATGACATTTGCGAGTGCCAAATTTGAATTTAACGCCTCTTTTCCGCCTTTTAAAATGACCGAATTTCCCGCCTTAAAACAGAGCGCAAAGGCGTCTATTACTACGTTTGGACGCGACTCAAAGATGACCCCGACTACACCGAGTGGCACGCGAATTTTTTTTATTAAGATATGTTTTTCGCCATAAAAACTATCTAAAAATTCGCCATCTATGTCAGGCAAATTTGCTATCTGCAAACACGACTCGCTCATGGCTTTTACGCGTGCTGCGTTTAGCGTTAGCCTCTCGACAAAAGCGTTTGCGAGGTTGGCTTCTCTTGCTAGTGCGATGTCTTTTTGGTTTGCCTCCAAAATGGTCGCCGCTTCTGCTTCTATCTTCTCTGCGAGCCTCTTCAAAAGAGCATTTTTGTCGCCAGCAAATGGTGGTTTAACAACGTTTAACATCTCTTTTTCTCCCTTTTTAAATTTGACTTTAAGCTTGGTTTTATGGGCACCTCTAAAAACTACTTATTGAGCCAAACTAGTTTTTAGAGATGCCCTTAAACTTTGCAATCGCGTAAATTTACCAAATATTATATTAATATCAAATTAACGCTGGCAAAAATTCACAACATTAAATTTTTTCGCCACTTTTACAGCTTTTACAGCGCGTCAAACTCCGTGCACTTTGCCTGCCCGGCAAAATATTCATACAAAATTTCAGGATTCTCGCCGTTTATGATGACGCTTTTTATGCCGTTTTTCTGTGCTAGTGCGACTGCTTGTAGTTTTGTTACCATGCCGCCACTGCTCAGCTCGCTCCCTTTTTTTCCACAAAAAGCAAAAATTTTCTCATCTACACGCCCAACTTTTGCGATGAATTTCGCATCTTTTTCGCTCGGGTTTTTGTCATAAAGCCCGTCAACGTCTGTTAGAATCATGAGCATCTCCGCCTCACAAAGTGTAGCTACAACCGCACTTAATGTGTCATTTTCGTCAAAATCAAGCTGCTCGACTGAAACCGTGTCGTTTGCATTTACCACAGGCACGACTTTTTGCGCCAGTAGCGTCCTAAATGTGTTTATGGCGTTTTCGTGGCGAACGGCGTTTTCTACTACGTCTCTTGTGAGTAAAACCTGCGCGACAGTGTGGTTAAATTTGCCAAATTCGTCCGCGTAAAAACGCATGAGCTCGCTTTGACCCACAGCAGCGCACGCTTGTTTTAGTGCCGTCTCTTTTGGACGCGCGCCCAGTCCCAGCCGTCCCACGCCCAGCCCAACTGCGCCGCTAGTTACTACTACTAGCTCGTGTCCGCTGTTTTTTAGGTCGCTCAAAACACGAACAAAGCATGAAAAGCGGCGTAAATTTAAGTTTCCGTTTTTGTAGCACAAAGTCGATGTGCCAACTTTTATGACTATTTTCATCTTTTTTACCTTTTTCTGCATTCTGTTTTCCACACTCCGCACTCCGCACGCACTCATCGCCTCTCTAGCTTTTTACACTCGCTACAAATGCCACCGCTTGTTTTGCTAGCATCTACAAAAGTTCGGCACATTTTACACTCGACAAATTCATCTTTTTTCTCTTTTTTCCTAAATTTAGGCAATATGAAAAAGTAGACAACCGCAACGATGAGCACAAAAAAGAGAATTTTAGCCATTTTTCACTCCTGTTAAAAAGATATATTTTCTATATTTTTCGCCATTAACGACCTTTTTTTCGCACTTAAGCGAGCGAATTTCCTCCTCGCCACCGCTCCCTTTGTAAAGCAAAAAAGTCGTCTTTTCATCGTAAAAACCAGCGCAAATTTGCACCAAACGTTCAGCACTCATGAGCGCACGCGAGGTGATGAGACCAGTGTAAAAGCGAGGCGTTTCTTCTATCTTTTTTGGGTAAATTTGGACGTTTTTCAAATTTAACTCCTGTTTTACCACGCTCAAAAATGCCGCTTTTTTGTAGTTTGGTTCAAAAAGCGCCCACGAAATTTCTGGTCTTTTTAACGCCAAAAAAACCGCTGGAAAGCCCGCCCCGCTGCCTATGTCTGCTGCTCTTTCTACATGTGGCAAAAGTTCAGCTACTGCCACACTGTCTTCTATTTGGCTTTTTATGTCAGTGAAATTTGTCAAGTTGTGAACTTTGTTAAATTTGGCTAAAATTTCTTTGTAAATTTCTAACTTCTCTTGCATTTTTGCCTCTTTTTTAAAATCGCTTTTACAAAATCAACTCGCAGCTCTTGCGTTACTGAGCATGAGCTTTATGCGATTCTCCTGATTCACCTTTGTCGCGCCCGGGTCGTAGTCTATAGAGACGATGTTGCTTTGTGGATTTCGCTCTTTTATGAGTTTCATCATTCCACGCCCGACTATGTGGTTTGGCAAGCAACCAAAAGGCTGTGTGCAGATGACGTTGTTTACGCCGCTCTCTATGAGCTCAAGCATCTCGGCGGTGAGTAGCCATCCTTCGCCCATGTTCATCGTCTCGTCCACGTAGCCACTTACTAGCTTTTTTGTATGCGAAAAGCTCCCCATCGGGCGAAATTTGCCGTGCTTTTTTATGGCATTTATGAGGTTTGTTTGACGGCGTAAAAAGAACTTATAAACCAGCCAGTAGATAAGTCGTTTTTTGAGACTACCGCCATATTTTTTGTGCTCGACCAAAACATCGTTTATGCAGTAGAGACAAAAGTCCAAAAACCCCGGCAAAACCACTTCGCACCCTTCGCTTAACAAAAATGCCTCGAGGTTGTTGTTGCCAAGCGGGCTGAATTTTATGTAGATTTCGCCGACCACGCCCACACGCACCTTTTTTTCGCCACTTAGTGCTATCTTGCCAAAATCTTCGAGAATCAAATTTGTGTCGTTTTTGAGTTTTTTGTAGCTTCTCTGCCCTTGACTTATCTCATCGCAAATTCGCTCCACCCACCTTTGAATTAGCGCGTCCGTTTCGCCTTTTGTGAGCTCATAAGGGCGCGTTTGGTTTGAGATGTGCATCAAAAGCTCGCCATACAAAATGGCAGAAAGTAGCTCTTTTGTCATATCTTTTGTAACCGCAAAACCACTATCTTTTTCCAGTCCGCTGAAATTTAGCGAGATGACAGGAATGTGCTCAAAACCCGCTCGTTTTAGTGCCTTTCGGAGCAAAAAAATGTAGTTGCTAGCACGGCATCCACCGCCAGTTTGGGTGATCATTAACGCCACTTTCTCTGTGTCCCACTTGCCGCTTTTTAGTGCGTCTATCATCTGTCCGATGACCAAAAGTGCGGGAAAACATGTGTCGTTGTGGACATTTTTTAGCCCTTCGTCTACGACATTTTTGCCATCGTTTGCCAGTAGCTCGGCGTTGTAGCCGTGCATCCGTAAAATTCGCACCAAAAACTCAAAGTGAATGGGTAGCATGCCGGGCACCAAAATAGTGTGAGTCTTTTTCATCTCTGTTGTAAATTTCGCACTCATAATTTTACCTTTTTTTAAAATAATGGGCATCTCTAAAAACCAGTTTGGCTTGATTTCGAAGAGTGTTTTTAGTAGATTTTTTTCTTAAAATGAGGAGAGTACTGTCGTATTTGACGAATTTTAAGGT
>DCIZ01000132.1:7362-11226 GCA_002317305.1 Campylobacter sp. UBA1713 | reverse complement strand
CCCTTGCAAAGCTGGCACATAGGCAAAATAGCCAAATTCGTCTTTTTCTATTATCGCATTTAAAAACATTTTTCGCACCTTTGTAAATTTTTGGTATTTTAAATTTTTAATGCTTTAAAATTCATTAAACAGCTGCAAACCCTCCGCCGTGAGCGTGTAAATTTTGTCGCAAATTTTCTCCAAAAACTGCCGCTCGTGGCTGACGACCAGTGCGCTAGATCGCACGTTTTTTAGCACCTCGACCAAAGCGTTTTGTGCGTGTGTGTCAAGCCCAGTTGTCGGCTCGTCTAGCAGCAAAAGTGAAGGCTCACACACCAGCACGCCAGCAAGCGCAACTAGCCTTTTTTCGCCGCCGCTTAGGTGAAACGGCACTTTTTGCGAAAGGTGCGAGATGCCAAATTTGTCTAGCATAAAAAGCGACTTTTCGCGTGCGTTTTGAGCCGTTTCGCCACGACACATGAGCGAAAAACTCACATCTTCAAGCACGCTTGGGCAGATGAAGCAGTCATCGCTGTTTTGAAAAAGGTAGCCGATGCGGGTGCGATTTTTCGCAAAATTTGTCTCGTTTGCAGGCACGCCAAAGAGCTTTACTTCGCCCGTGTAGTCGCTTTCTAGCCCCGCTAAAATTTCTAAAAACGTGCTTTTTCCCACGCCGTTTGCGCCGATGATGCCGACTTTTTCGTTTTGTGAGAGGTCTAAATTTGCCTGCTCAAAAAGCACGCGCTCGCCTCTTTTTACACAGAGGTCTTTTACGTTTAGTGTCATGAAAATCCTTTTGTTTTATGAAAACCACACGGCAAAGCCGCAAATTTGCAACAAAGCGACTAAAAAAACCAGTAAAAAAAGCACGAAGTCATGCGTGTAAAAGCGTTCTTTTTCGTGGTAAAATTTCATCTGAAAGCCTCGAATTTTTAGCGCTTTGTTTAGGGTTTCAGCGTGAAAAAGCGAAGCGGTTAGCAAAATGCCGACCAAATTTGCTTCTGTTTTCAGCGTAAATTTGTTTGTTTTTGGAGAAAAACCGCGTGCTTTTAGCGTTTTTTGCCTCTTTGCAAATTCGTTTTTTAGGATTTCTATAAATTTTAGTGAAAAAAAGAGCAAAAAACCGAGCTTTTTAAAATGTTTTGTAGTCATAGAAGCCAGCCTAAACGCGTCTGAATTTACAAAAATGGCAGCGGCAAAAGCGATGAGTAAATTTGCACGCAAAAAGATGAGAATCGCACGGCGTGGTTCGCCAAAAAAATATGCACTCGCAGCAAAACAAACCACAAACAAATTTGCCACAAAAATGCGTTTAGCGATGGCAAAAAGCGTTTTTTTGGCGGTTTTGGCGGTTTTTTTGGTTTTTTGAGAGGTTTCACAGGCGTTTTCACACACGCAAAAACCGACACCAAAGCCAAAAATGGCGACAAAAAACGCAAAGCAAACAGGCAGAAAAAACGCCAAATTTACCTCACGAGAGAGTGCCACAAAAAGAGAAAAAACCGCCAAAGAGAGAAAAGTTACGCTTGTGTTAAACATGGAGACTTTGACCTCTCTCTTTGTCTTTTCAGAAAAAACAAAATGGCAAAAAAGGCAAAAATGCCAGCAAACGAGAGGACAAATTTTAGCATTTCAGATGTTGGTTTTGTTGTGTTTGTTTCGTTTTTTGGTAAATTTGGCGTAAAATTTTCGCTCGTTTTTTCTATTTTTGTGCCATCAAAATTCACCGCAAAATCTTTGCACTTTTGGTGTCCAGCGCCGCCTAAAATGCAAATTTGAGTAGCAGGTGCGCTAGCTTTAAAACGAAGTTCGCCGTTTTTGTCTGTGCTAAATTTTTGCACGATTTTCTCGCCGTTTTTTAGCAAAATTTCGCAATTTTTGCAACGAGCACCGCCGTAAAAGTAGCCAGAAACGCGAATTTCATCGCCCTCAGAATTCACAAAAAGGCTCATGGAGTGCGACCAGAGAAAAGTAGCAAAAAACAACAAAATAGCGAATTTTTTCATCTTAAATCCTTTTTAAAAAAACGTTTTACAAATTCAAGAACAAAAATGGTAACGAAGCCCTCGACTAGCATTAGCGGTGCGTTTGCGACAAAAAGCAGGCGGGCGAGTGGCTTAAACTCTTCGCCGTTTAGCAAAAGTAGCACGCCAACGAGCACCGTCGAGGCGAAAATGGCGAGAAAGCCAGCCGCAAAACCGCCAAATTTGACGCCGCGAAAAACGCCCAAAAACATAGCCGGAAGCCCGATAGCGAGGGCGTTTGCACCCAAAGATGTCAGCCCGCCAAAGCCAAAAAGCACGCCTTGGAGTAGCAGTCCGACAAAGATGGCTAAAAAGGCGTTTGCGCCGAGCATGACGCCGACAAGCCCTGAAAGCATGAGGTGAATGGAGGTCGCACCGAGCGGAAAGTGGACAAACGAGGCGATGAAAAAGATGGCGCAAAATGCGGCGATTCGCGGGATTTCGTCTGTTTTTAGGTGCCAAAGTAGCGTGGCGGTGATGGCGGCGGTGGCGACCCACGTGGGTGCGATGATGGCGGGGTTTAGGAGACCTTCGCTAATGTGCATGTTTTTCCTTTTATACAGAAATCAGAAAACGGAGTGCGTGCGGAATGCGGAATGCGGAAAACAGAAAACGGAATTTGCTAAAATTCGTTTTTGTTTAAATTTGACGATTCTACTCCGTCAAATTTCGGGGGATTCTTCGCTTCGCTTACGCAACTCTTGCGAATGACGGCGGTAACGGAAAACGGAATGCTGAAAACAGAAAACGGAATTTTACAAATTTGCTTTTTCGTGAATTTGACGATTATTTTTTCGCTGTTTAATTTATCACAAACAAGCAAAGTCAAAAAACAACAAAAAACGTTACTTTTTGTAACTCTCCGTCTTTACCCAAAGAAGTGCGCCCAGCTCGACAGGGTAGCTTTTTCCCTCTTTTTTGACACGCTCGTCATCGTCAATGAGCGCCGCAAAGCCCCACCAGCCCTCAAGCGGCATCACAAAGCTAAATTCGCCCGCTTCGTTTGTCATCACCACTTGCGTAATGTGCTCCTCTGTCGGCGCTTTTAGCCCTTTTTCGTTGTAAAATTCCACCTCGACAGGCGTGTTTTTTGCGGGGCTACCTTTGTAAAGCACGCGGGCGGTGAAAATGTTGCCCGCATAAAGCCCAAAAGGGCGTGTGAGCGGGAGAATTTCGGCTTTTAGTCCGACTGGTTTTTGCCAGCCATCGCCGTAGCCAAACGCCGAAACGTAGGTCTTTGCGATGTGGCGAATGAATTTTTCTTCAACGGGCTCAAAGTAGGGCGTGGGGTCTATGTAGAATTGAAAAACGCCGGGTTTTGTGATGGCGTAAGTGGCGGTGTAGAAGTCAAATTTGCCTTGAGTTTGTTTTTTTGGTTCGAGTTTTGTTGTTTTTGTGCCATCAAAAACGGCGAGCGTTTTTGGTCGCTCCATCTGCATCATCATCTGTTCAAAAGGGTGCGTAAATTTGCTTGTGAGTGCGATGGTGTTTTTGGCTTCATCGCTTACGACTGGTGCGTCTGGCACGAGCACCTGAAAGTGCGCGTGGGCGGCGGTGAAAAGCAGGGCGGTTGTAAAGATAATGTGTGCAAATTTCATCTATACTCCTTAAATATTTTTGTGGGATTATACAAAATAAAGCTTAAAATAATATGAATTTAGAAAATCGTAATATTTTCGTGCGGAGTGCGTGCGGAGTGCGGGAAACAGAAAACAGAGTGTTGTAATTATACAAAATCGTCAAACCAACGCCGTCATTCGTAAGGGAGCGACAGCGACCGAAGAATCCCATGCCTGGTGAGCGAGTAGAATCTTTGAAAATTCACAACAAAGCGAATTTTACAAATTCCGTTTTCTGTTTT
>DCIZ01000132.1:0-7322 GCA_002317305.1 Campylobacter sp. UBA1713 | reverse complement strand
GGTAAAAAGCTAACGCTTTTTTTATAGTCCCTCGCCACGTTTTCTTTTCGCTAAAAGCTCAAAAAATCGGTGGCGAGGGACGGTGCGACGGGGCTGCCGCCCTGCGACCCGCTTTTGGAAAACGGAGTGCGGAAAACGAAAAACAGAATGCGGAGTGCGTTCGGAGTGTGGAGTGCGTTCATAAAACGGAAAGCAGAATGCGGAGTGTGGATTTTTCGATTCTACAGAATCGTCAAACGAAGTTCTTGTAAAACAAGCGAAGCGTTCGCCGAAAGCGATGTTTCCTGAAGCCAACGCCGTCATTCTGATCAAAGCGTTAGCGAAGCGAAGAATCCCCAGCCTGGCAAGGGCGTAAAAATCAAATTTACTTTTTTGTGAATTTGGCTTTTTTACTCGCTAAAAAGGCGGGGGATTCTTCGGGCGGCAAAGCCACCCTCAGAATGACGGCGGTTTGTTTTAGCTTTTTGAAATTTTGCTTAAAAATTTTGTAAAACCCGCCTACTCCAGCACGCCGCCGCAGCTTGCGTTTGTAACGAGTTTTTGGTATTGGCGTAGCCAGCGGCTTTGGACCTCTTTGCCCTCATAACGCCACGCTTTTTTGCGCTCCGCTATTTCGTCTGAACTCAAATTTACATTTATGCTAAACGCATCTACATCTATCTCTATCTCGTCGCCATCTTTTAAAAGCCCTATCATTCCGCCTTCTGCCGCCTCTGGACTTACGTGCCCTATGCTGAGCCCGCGTGTCGCGCCGCTAAACCTGCCGTCTGTAATGAGCGCCACGTCCGCACCCAGCCCGCGCCCGACTATTAGGCTTGTAGGGCTTAACATCTCTTGCATGCCAGGACCGCCCTTTGGTCCTTCGTAGCGTAAGACGACCACGTCGCCTTTTTTAACGCGTCCGCTTGAGATGCCCGCCACCGCTTCGTCTTGGCTGTTAAAGCAAACCGCGCGCCCTTTAAAACGCCTCTCGCCTATGATGCCAGCGGCTTTTATGACGCAGCCTTGTTCGGCTAAATTCCCGAAAAGGACGGCAAGCCCGCCCACTTTTGAGTATGCGTTGTCTAGCTTTCGAATGATGTTTGTGTCTAAAATTTCGGCGTTTTGGACGCGCCCAGCTAGCGTTTTGCCATCTACGCCTAAACAGCTAGTTTCTAGCGTTCCTAAAGCACTCACTTCTTTTATGATGGCGCTTAGTCCGCCAGCACGTGCCACGTCTTGCATGTGGACACTTGGTAGGCTAGGCGCCACTTTGCAAATGTGCGGCGTGGTGCGACTAATCTCGTTTAGGCTAGCTATGTCTAGCGGTGCGCCAGCCTCTCGTGAGATGGCTAGCATGTGGAGGATAGTGTTTGAGCTGCCGCCCATCGCCATGTCGACTATCATGGCGTTTTTGATGCTCTTTTCGTTTATGATGTTGCGAATTTTAAACCGCTCGTCTAGTGCTATCTCGCAAATTCGTCTAGCGGCTTTTTTTACTAGCTCTTCGCGTTCTGGTGTGAGTGCGAGTATAGTGCCGTTGCCTTCTAGCGCTATGCCCATCGCTTCACAAAGTGTGTTCATGGAGTTGGCGGTAAACATTCCGCTGCAGCTTCCGCCGCCAGGACACGCGGCGCACTCGATGGCGTGTAGGTCGCTTTCGTTTAGTTTGCCCGTCTCAAAACTGCCGACTGCTTCAAAAACTGAATTTAGGTCTAGACTTTCGCCGTTTTTGCCAACTCCCGCTGCCATAGCACCGCCACTTACGAAGATGGTCGGGACGTTTACTCGTAAAGCCCCCATGAGCATGCCCGGGACTATCTTGTCGCAGTTGGGCATGCAGACAAGCGCATCAAGTGCGTGCGCGTTCATGACGGTCTCGACGCTGTTTGCGATGAGTTCGCGGCTAGGCAGAGAGTATAGCATGCCACCGTGTCCCATCGCGATGCCGTCATCTACACCGATGCAGTTAAATTCAAACGGAATGCAGCCACAACGCCGTATCTCGTCTTTTAGAATTTGGGCGTATCTGTTTAGGAAAAAGTGCCCAGGGATGATCTCGATAAAGCTGTTTGCAACGCCGATGAAAGGCTTTTTAAAGTCCTCGTCTTTTAGTCCAGTCGCGCGCAAAAGCGAGCGGTGTGGTGCTCGCGTGTAGCCGTTTTTTACTAGATCACTTCGCATAAGAATCCTTTGAGTTAAATTTGTGTAATTATATATAAAATAACCTAAATTTAATTATATGTGGGGTATAATTTTGGTAAAATTTGTAGAATTTAAGGAGGTATAAAATGGACGAGAAATTTAACGCCATTTTGAGCATTGCTGTGATTCCTTTCACTGTGGCACTCATAGCACAAAAAGAAAAAATTGACGATGTAACTGCCATAAACGAATTTTACCAGTCGCAGGTTTATGACTTTTTGGCGCGTGAAGAGACAAAAGTGTGGCACTTTAGTCCGCTAACACTATACCACATGTGGAAGCACGAAAAAGAGACGGGCGAAGTGGTTTTTCCGGAGGATTAAAAATGAGCAGAGAGTTACCATTTTTAGTGCTTTGCATAGAAGAATACAAAAACCAAAAGGGCTTGACGGGCAAAGAGGTCATAGCACTTTTTAACCAACATCGCGTTTTTGACTACATCATCTCTTTTTACGAATCTTTACATACATTTGGAATGAGATATGTCGTAGACGACCTAGATTCACTCATAGAATCGCGCCAAAGGCAAAACCATGCTTAGCGCAAACATTCGTCCCACTTCGCTTGACGAAATAGTCGGACAAGACGAAATAGTCGCTGTGTTTCGCAAATTTGTAGAGAGGCGTGAGCTCCCACACGCACTTTTTTTTGGACCAGCAGGCTGCGGCAAAACCACACTGGCAAAGGTAGTCGCCTCAAAGATGAATCATGAGTTTTTTGAGCTAGACGGCGCAAATTTAAAAACTGAAGAGATTCGCAAAATTTTAGCACGTTTTGACGGCACGCTTTTTAAGCCACTTCTCTTTGTAGACGAATTTCACAGGCTTAGCAAAACGCAACAAGAATCTTTGCTCATTCCGCTAGAAAACGACCGATGCGTTCTTTTTGGTGCGACTACCGAAAACCCAAAATTCGCCGTCTCTAGTGGCATTCGCTCACGCGTTTTGACCTTTGAGTTTAAGGCGCTTACACAAGAGGATTTGGCAAAACTTTTAGAAATTTTACAGGCTAAATTTAAATTTGACATAGATGCTGACGCGCGTGAATTTTTAGCACACTCTAGCTACGGCGATGCTAGAAGTTTTGTAAATTTGCTACACTACGCACTTTTGTTAGACTCTCACGTAACCAAAAAAACACTCCAAACCTTGCGTTCAAACACGCTCAGTGGCGAAGGGGCAAAGAGTAGCGACACGCACTACGAGCTTGCTTCTGCGCTCATAAAAAGCCTTCGAGGTAGCGATGTAGACGCTTCGCTTTACTACCTTGCTAGGCTAATAGCTGCGGGCGAAGATGCGGCGTTTTTGGCTAGGAGGCTGGTCATCTTTGCTAGCGAAGATGTAGGCAACGCAAACCCAAACGCACTAAACATAGCTGTAAACGCCATGAGTGCTGTTAGCAAAATAGGCTATCCAGAGGCACGCATAACGCTAGCACAGGCGGTCATCTACCTCGCTAGTTCGCCAAAGTCAAACGCCGCTTACACCGCCATAAACGCCGCACTTAAATTTGTGAGTGAAAACCCGCCGCTTGCCATTCCGCGCTATCTCATAAACACAGACGAGGCAAAAAGTCGCTACCTCTACCCGCACGACTTTGGCGGCTGGGTAGAACAAGAATACACGTCAAAACCTGTTGAGTTTTACAAAAGCAACGGCGTAGGTTTTGAGGCGACTTTGGATGCGTGGCTAGAGAAACTGAAAAGGCGGTGAGTGTGGCGGAAAACGGAGTGCGGAAATTGTGATTCTCGATAATCCACAAACAAACGCCGTCATTCGTAAGGGAGCGAATGCGACCGAAGAATCCCCTGAAATTTGAGTAGGTAGAATCTTTGAAAATTCACAACAAAGCAAATTTTACAAATTCCATTTTCCGTTTTCCACACTCCGTTTTCCGTATGTAAAAAGCTAACGCTTTTTTAGTCCCGCCGCCGCTTTCTTTTCGCTAAAGCTCAAAGAAAGCGGCGGCGGGACGGGAGGACGGGGCTGCCGCCCTGCGACCCGCTGTCGTAAAACGGAAAACAGAGTGCGAAATGTGGAGTTTTTTGATTCTTAAATTCAGCAAATAAGAGAATTTTAACCTAAATATAAAAAAATAACTTAATGTAAATTTGATTTAAATCAACTCCAAATCTATCATTTTTCGTTAGAATTTCTCCTAAACTCGCCTTTTTTTAGGCAGAAAAACAGGAGTAAAACATGGAGAGACGAGAGTTTATAAAAAGCGCAGCGGCGGCTTCGGCTTTTGCAGCGGCAGGACTTTCAGCGCCGAGTGCTTTGAGTGCAACGAGCGTAGATAACGGTTGGCGTTGGGACAAAGCGCCGTGTAGATTTTGTGGCACGGGTTGCGGCATCATGGTAGCGACAAAAGATGGGCGAATCGTAGCGACAAAGGGCGACCCGCTAGCACCAGTGAATCGTGGACTAAACTGCATAAAGGGCTACTTTAACGCAAAGATCATGTATGGTGAAGATCGCATCACAAAGCCACTTTTGCGTGTGGGCGCAGATGGCAAATTTAGCAAAAAAGGCAAATTTAAAGAAGTCAGCTGGAAAGAGGCATTTGACGTGATGGAGGAGCAGTTTAGGAAAGCTTACGCCGAAAAAGGACCGACAGGCATCGGAATTTTTGGTAGCGGTCAATACACCATTCAGGAAGGTTACGCCGCCGTTAAACTCATAAAAGGCGGTTTTCGCTCAAACAACATAGACCCAAACGCAAGGCACTGCATGGCGAGTGCGGTCGTGGCGTTTATGCAGACGTTTGGCATAGACGAGCCAGCGGGGTGTTATGATGACATAGAGCTAACAGACACTGTGGTAGCGTGGGGCGCAAACATGGCAGAGATGCACCCGATTCTTTGGAGTAGAGTGAGCGACAGAAAGCTAAACGATGCTGAAAATGTAAAAGTAGTAAACATCTCTACCTACACCACCAGAACGTCAAACATAGCCGACATAGAGATTCTTTTCCGTCCGCAAACAGACCTTTTGATATGGAATTTCATAGCACAAGAGATAGTGAGAAAAAAGGCGTGGGACGAGAAATTTTTGCGCGAAAACTGCGTCTTTACAACTGGACCTGTAAACATCGGCTACGGCATGAGACCAAACCCAGACCACCCAAAATATTTAGAAAGCGAAAAAGACACGGCACTTCGCCAAAAAGAATTTGTGGTGAGTGCGATGGAGGGCAAAACGCTAGCATATCTAGGCATGAAAGCAGGGCAGACGGTGCAAAACAACGCCGGAGCGGCAGGTAACCACTGGATCATTAGCTTTGAGGAGTTTAAAAAAGCCATCTCTGTTTACACGCTTGACTTTGTCGCACCTTACGTAAAAGGCGACGCAAACGAAGACCTCGCTGAATTTAAGAAAAAACTTCAACAGCTAGCCGACTGGTACATAGAAAAGAGCCGAAAAGTCGTCAGTTTTTGGACGATGGGCTTTAACCAACACACACGCGGAACGTGGGTAAATGAACAAGCCTACATGGTTCATATGTTACTGGGCAAACAGGCAAAACCTGGCAACGGCGCGTTTAGCCTAACAGGACAGCCAAGTGCGTGTGGAACGGCGCGTGAAGTGGGGACATTTTGCCACAGGTTGCCAGCTGACATGGTAGTAGCAAATCCAAAACACAGAGAGATAACAGAAAAAATTTGGAAAATCCCCGCTAAAACGCTAAATCCAGTCGTGGGCGCACCATACATGAAAATTTTAAGAGACATAGAGGACGGCAACATAAAATGGGCGTGGGTGCAGGTAAATAACCCGTGGCACAACTCAGCCAACAACAACCACTGGATAAAAGCAGCGCGCGAGATGGACAACTTCATAGTCGTTAGCGACCCTTACCCAGGCGTGAGCGCAAAAGTCGCTGACCTTATATTGCCAAGTGCGATGATCTTCGAAAAGTGGGGCGCATATGGCAACGCCGAGAGACGCACGCAGCAGTGGCGACAGCAGGTTTTGCCTGTGGGCGAGGCGATGAGCGACACATGGCAAATTTGCGAATTTGCAAAACGCTTTACCATCAAGGACTTTTGGGGCGAGGTAAAAGTAAACGACAAAGTAACCTTGCCAAGCGTGCTTGAGGAGGCAAAGGCTTTTGGTTACAAAGAGACGGACACGCTTTTTGATGTATTTTTTGCAAACGCCGAAGCCAAAAGCTACACGGCAAAAGACCCAGTCATAGCAGGCTTTGACAACACAGAAGTCTTTGGCGATGCTAGAAAAGTCAAAGGCTCAGATGGCAAGGTTTTTGAAGGTTATGGCTTTTTCTTGCAAAAATATTTGTGGGAGGACTACCGCAAATTTGGCGTAGGGCACGGACACGATCTAGCTGACTTTGACACATACCACAGAGTTCGTGGGCTTAGGTGGCCAGTCGTAAACAACAAAGAGACACTTTGGCGATTTAATGCAAAATATGACCCATACGCTGCAGCAGCGCGCCCAGACAAAGAGATAAGCTTTTATGGCAACGCAGGTGGAGCACTTCCAAAAGGCGACTTGTCAAAGGTAACAGACGCTGAGAACAAAGAGAAGCTAGCTAGCCGCGCAAAGATATTTTTCCGTCCTTACATGGAGCCGGCTGAAAGTCCGAGCGAGGAGTATCCATTTTGGCTTTGCACGGGGCGAGTGCTAGAGCACTGGCACACGGGGACGATGACGATGCGAGTGCCTGAGCTATACCGAGCCGTGCCAGAGGCGCTTTGTTACATGCACGAAGAGGATGCAAAAAAAGTGGGCGTTTCGCACAATGATGTCGTTTGGGTGGAGAGTAGACGCGGTAAAGTAAAGGTAAAAGTAGACACGAGAGGACGAAACAAACCGCCTGTTGGGCTAGTTTATGTGCCGTTTTTTGACGAAAAGGTTTTGATAAACAAAGTTTGTTTAGATGCGACTTGTCCTTTGTCGGGCGAGACGGACTTTAAGAAGTGTGCGGTTAAGGTTTATAAAGCTTGATTTCAATGAATTTTTGCAGTTTGTTTTAGCCAGCTTGTGCTTTTGGGTGCTTTTTCGCAAAGCTTCGGCTGTGGCGGGCTTTAGCCCAGCCTTGCCTTGCTTACGCACTTCGTGCTTGCGAAAAATCCCACCAAAATCACTTCGCATTCGGTCGGGTATGATTTGTGA
>DCIZ01000147.1:9798-13615 GCA_002317305.1 Campylobacter sp. UBA1713 | reverse complement strand
GGTTTTTTAGAGGTGCCCTTAAATATTATCAGTATACAAAACAACTACACTCGCAAATTTACTTTTTCTCACTAAAAAACACGCCAGCGAGAATCAACGCACAGCCCGCCAGCTGAAGAAGGCTAAATTTTTCGCCACCAAACCAAACGCCGACCGCCAAAGCAAAGATGGGTTCAGTTATGAAAATGACCGCCGTTTGCGAAGCAGGGACAAAATTTTGCGCCCACGTTTGCACGAAAAATGCCACCACAGTCGCCACAACAGCACAGAGTAAAACACTCGCCAAAAAAAGCGGCGTAGCGACAAATTCCAAATTTGCCACCACCGCGTGAGCGCCTTTTGGCATAAAAAAACTTCCCAAAAAACAAAACACAGCGACTAGTGCAAACTGCGCCACACAAAAACACTCCGCTTTCACTTTTTTCGCAAAAACGCCCGTAAAGATGATGTGAAGCGAAAAGCTCACCGCACACAAAAACGCCAAAAATTCGCCTTTTATGCTGCTAAAAAAACGACCAAAAAAACCGCCATTTGTGTCAAAATTCGAATTTACCGCACCGCCAGTCGCACCGACTGAAACTTCACCAAAACCCACACCACTTAAAAAGTAGAGCCCAAAAAGCGCCAAAACGCCCGCTAGCACCTCAAAAAAACCGAGCTTTTTACCAGAAAAAAACAGCAAAAATGGCACGAGAATGACGTTAAAACCAGTGATGAACGCCACGACAGAGCTAGCGCTAAATTTGAGTGCGAAAGTTTGGAACGCATATCCCAAAAACAAAAAACACCCGACAAAACCGCCGAGCAAAATGCTTTTTGTGTCAAATTTGCTTTTTAGGTCAAAAACGCCCGCACGTTTCACAAAAGAGAAAAAAACCACAAAAACCACCGCCAAAAACATACACAAACTCGCCACCAAAAAACGCCAAAACAGAAAGCTAAAAACGCCCACACTCTCCACGCTTTTTGCCACAGGCAGAAAGGTTACACCCCACACAAAAGCGACAAAAACGAGCAAAATTTTAGCCACAAAAACGCGACTTTTGTTACCGCTCATAGGTATTTCCAAAATGTATACTGAGCGTAAATTCGTGCCACGACATATCCACGCCACCCTTCTAAAAAGCCGCCTTTTAACACAAACATCTTAAAAAAACACCAGCACGGGCTAAAAAGTGCTTTTAGTCGGTTTGGCTTGTGAGCGAGCGCAGCGTAGTTGGTTTGTTTTTTTGCAAGAGAAAGCGCGTCTGTGTAGGCGTAGTGCAAAAAGTGGTTTTTTAGCGTGCCAAGCGAGCCAGTTACTTCTACCTTTTCATGCACTGCCCTTCCGTCAAAACGCGCCTTTTTTTTGTTGAAAAAACGAACATTGTAGTCGGGGTAAAGCCCCATTTTCCGCAGCGGTCGCCCGAAAAAAAAGTTTAGCCTCGGGACTTTGTAGGCGTCAAATTTAGGTGAGTTTAACACTTGTGCAACTTCGTTTTGAAGCTCTTTTGTAAAGACCTCGTCGCTGTCTAACACAAAGACCCAGTCGTTTTTCGCACTCTCCACGCCTTTTTGTTTTTGTGCGCCAAAACCAAGCCAGCTTTGATGCACCACGCGGACGTTTTTAAATTCACTTGCGATGCTTAAAGTCTCGTCTGTCGAGCCGCTGTCAACAACCACCACTTCGTTAGCAAAAGAGACGCTACTTAAAACCTCTTTTAAGTAAATTTGAGAGTTGTGCGTTAAGATGACAACGCTTATCATTTTTTCTCCTTTTTGCCGTTTTTGCCGTTTTTGTCGTGCTCTCGCTCCATGTAGCCTTCATAAATTTGCGGGTCAAACTGCTTAAAACGCTTGTGAAACCAAAAGTATTCGTCTGGTTTAAAGCGAATGATCTCTTCGGTGTGGTCGCTTTGAAGCTGCGTAACACGCAAAATCTCCTCTTCGCTGTTGCCGTTTGCTGCAAACATTTTGTAAAAGCGAATCACGCATTTGTCGCGGTTTTTTCGGTAGATGAAAGCGGGCACGATGACTGCTTTTGTTTTAGCTGAAAAGATGCTAAGCGCAGTCGAGTGCGTTACGTCTCGCCCGAAAAATTTGCACTTTACCCCTTCGCTTTTGGTTACGCTTTGGTCTATCAAAACGCCCAAAAGTCGCTTACGTCTGATGGCTTGAAGCATCGGTTTTGCGCCGTTGTATTTTGAGATGAGCTCTATGTCAAACTGCTGTCTGTGGCGACTTAACAAGGCGTTTACACCGCTACTTTCTAGCTCACGTCCGACGATGCTCACGCCACCAGTTTGCGCTGCCACTGCTAACGAAAAAAGCTCCCAGTTGCCGTAGTGTGCCGTCTGGACGATGACGCCGTTACCGAGCGCTACTGCCTCTTGTAAAAACTCCCAGTTTTCAAATTCGACTTTTTCTAACAGACTCTCTTTTGTCGCGTTTTGGTTGCGTAAAAAGTCAGTAGCAAAGTAGGCAAAGTTGCGGTAGGTCGCTTTTGCTATCTTTAAAAGCTCCTCTTGCGACTTCTCTGGAAAGCAGTGGCGAAGGTTTGCTAGCACTATAAAGCGGTGTTTTTTGTCCACATAAAACCAAAGCCACGCAAGCGAGCAAAAAAAGGCGTCTTGTAAAAAACGTGGCGTTAGCCTCGTTAGGAGACTGACAAATTTAAATGTGTATAAGTAGAAAAAGTCTTTCATAAATTTACCTTTTGTTAAAAATGCATACAAAATGCGAAACGCAAGTGCGAAGTTAGTTTGACTATTTTTAAGAATCGCATTCCACACTCTGCATTCCACACTCAGTTTTCCGAATCTGTCTGCCACAAGTCGCCCACTTTTAGCCTTTTGCCGTTTATGTAGTCGCGCGCAGCGAGTGGCTTTTTGCCAGGTTCTTGCAAACTTTTCACGAGAATCGAGCCACTTTTTAGTGCTAGCACAAAACCATCTTTTGTGATGTCTAGAATCTCGCCCGCTCTGCCGTTTTTCGTAGAAAGTGCTATGTCAAGCAGCTTTGTCTTGTCGGCAAAAAAAAGCCCAGGCCACGGCGTAAGTGCGCGAAATTTTGCCATCACAAGTCCAGAATTTTCTTCTACACTAAAAAGCCCACGCTCTTTTTTTACCTTGCCGCATTTTGTCGCCAGCACATGCGGCTGTGGACATGGCGAAATGGAGTCAAACTCACGCAAAACTTTCAGCGCAAGCTCGCCCGCCATCTCAGCAAAAGTCTCAAAAAGCTCACACGCAAATTTGTCTTTTGTGTCGCAAACGCTAAACGCAAGAATGTCGCCATCATCAAGCCCCACGCCCATTCGCATGGCGGTTACGCCGCCTTGTTCTAGCCCTGCTAAGACGGCTTCTTGGATAGGCGATGCGCCACGAAACTGCGGCAAGATGGACGCGTGGAGGTTTATGCACGGGCAAATTCGCAAGATGTTTTCAGGCAAAATTTGTCCGTAAGCAGCGACTACTATAAAGTCTGGATTTAGCGACTTTATGGTGTTAAAGGTATCGGCGGTTTTGAGCGTGTCTGGCTGAAAAATCGGGCACGTGAGGTGAAGTTTGTGGACTTTTTCTTTTACTGATGATGGTTTTAGCTCGGCTTTTCTGCCGACTGGGCGGTCTGGCTGAGTAAAGACGGCGATTAGTTCAAATTCGCTTTTTGCTAGTTTTTCTAAGATAGTAGCGCCGTAAGCGGGCGTTCCCATAAATATGATTCTTTTCATTCTGTTGCCTTAACTATAAGTTTTTTAAATTATAATGAAAATAAACTTAAAATACAAACAAAATGCGTTCAGAGTGCGGAGTGCGGAAAACGGAAAACAGAAAACGGA
>DCIZ01000147.1:9616-9782 GCA_002317305.1 Campylobacter sp. UBA1713 | reverse complement strand
TGAAAATTTGCTTTTTTGCAAATTTTAGAGATTCTACTCGCTCACCAGGCGGGGGATTCTTCGGTCGGCTTACTCCTCCCTCAGAATAACGGCGTTTTGTTTATCGATTCACGAGAATCGCAAATTCCGTTCTCCGCACTCCGTATGTAAAAAGCTAACGCTTTTT
>DCIZ01000147.1:6810-9465 GCA_002317305.1 Campylobacter sp. UBA1713 | reverse complement strand
GAAAATTTGCTTTTTTGCGAATTTGTAGATTCTACTCGCTCACCAGGCGGGGGATTCTTCGGTCGGCTTACGCTCCCTCAGAATGACGGCGTTTTGTTTATCGATTCACGAGAATCGCAAATTCCGCACTCCGCAACTCAGTTTTCAGTTTTCCGTATCAGACAAAAACTTTCTTAAAAACTTATTAAAAATACTTGAATTTTTGCTTAAATTATGCTACAATATACGGCAAAATTTTTAAACTTTAAAACTAAAAGGAGTTTTGATGAGAATTCTAGTTGTAGAAGATGAGATCACTCTCGGCAAAACCATCGCAGAAGGGCTAAGTGAATTTGGCTATCAGGTTGATTTTTCGGAAAATTTCAAAGATGCCGAATACTTCATCGGCATAAGAAATTATGACCTTGTCATAACCGACCTAATGTTACCCGGCGGAAGTGGCGCTGACCTCATTACGCAGACAAAAGCCAAAAACGGACGCACGGGTGTCATAGTCATCTCGGCAAAAGATGACAAAGAGACAGAGATAAAGATGTTTAAAATGGGCGCAGATGACTTTATAAAAAAGCCGTTTGACTTTGAGGTTTTCATGGCACGGCTCGAAGCACGCCTTCGCTTTGGCGGTTCAAACCTCATAAAGATCGAAGATCTCATCATAAATCCGGACGAGGAGAAGATCTCTTACCTAGGAAAAGAGATAGAGCTAAAAGGCAAGCCTTTTGAGGTGCTAACTCACCTCGCCATTCACGGCGACCAAATAGTCAGCAAAGAGCAGCTTTTAGACGCCATTTGGGAAGAGCCGGAGCTAGTTACGCCAAACGTCATCGAAGTCGCCATTAACCAAATTCGACAAAAGATGGACAAACCGCTAAACATCTCGACCATAGAGACAGTTCGCCGAAGAGGGTATAGATTTTGTTTTCACAAAAAAGACTAAGAACCAAATTTGCTTTGCAGCTAGCGGTGGCGGGGCTCATGCTCATCGCCATCTTCTCTACCCTGCTTTACAACTACGTCAAGATCGCCGTTTTGGAGAGTTGTCTAAAAGAGATGCGACTCAAAAAAGACGAGATCTTGACGCTAGCCTCTTCGGGCAACGAATCTGTCAAAGAGATTCTAGAACGCTTGTCAAACAGGCTAAGTGCTAGCGACATCACAGCAAATTTAGAGACAAACATGGGCAGTTTTGTTAGCGAAAAAGTCGAACGCATCGAAGCGGGCAACATAGTCAAATTTCGCGTTAGCTACGTCATATCACGCGACTTGTTGCTCGTCATCACAAAAGACGTCTCTACCATGAAAGAATTTTTGAGCTACGCCTTTGAGAACATAGTCATCATAAACATCGTAACAGTCGCTTTTGTGCTCTTTTACGCCATGTTTTTGTCGCGCATCCTTCTCACGCCCATTCGCACGCTTTGCGAACGCCTCGCAAACCTAAACGAGCGCGCCCTAAAACCCATCGATGACGACATTCCGCTAGAATTTAAGCCACTAACCAAAGATATAAACCAGATCATTCACCGCATATCAAATTTTTTAGACTACCAAAAAGAGCTTTTTGTAGGCATAGCTCATGAGCTAAAAACGCCGCTAGCAGTGATGAAAACCAAAATAGACGTAACCATGCTAAAACCGCGTGAAAAGGAGCGCTACGTGGAGGCTTTGCGGTCAAATTTAGAGTCCATAGAGCAGATAAACAAAATGATCAGCTCAGTTTTACAGCTAGGTCGCTTAGAGGGCGTGCAGTTTGAAGCGCCAGTAAAAACGGAGCTAAACGGCTTTTTGCGTGGGCTGGCAAACGACTTTGCCATTTTGGCAAGAAACGAAAAAAAAGATGTAGAGTTGCGACTGTGTAACGAGGAAGTGGTCGTTACCATCGGGCGAAATTTGCTACTTCACATCGTGCAAAATTTCGTGCAAAACGCGGTAAAATTTAGCCCTGAGGGCGGCGTGGTCGTGGTAGAGACAGAGGTGGTGAAGTGCGGGAAAGTTGGGTGCGAGAGTGCTTTGGTTTGTGAAGAAAATTTGGAAAACGGCGACTTGTCTAGTGCAAAAAATGGCAAGTTAAGTGGCGTTTTTGGTAGCGTTTTTGGCGGTGGCGCGGGCGCTAAAAGCGAAGTGGAGTGCAAAAGCGAATTTCTCTTGCGTGTCATTGACTCTGGTGTTGGCATAGTCGATGGCGTAGACATCTTTGCGCCGTTTAAACGCTTTGGCGAAAAAGGCGGCGTGGGGCTTGGGCTCTTTTTGGCAAAGTCTGCTGCTGATGTCGTGGGTGCAAAACTTAGCGTAGAAAACAGAAAAGATGGCAAAAGTGGCGCTGTTGCTACACTTCGCCTGCCGCTATTTCACAGGCACGTTGAGGCGTGAAACGGAGTGCGTTCGGAGGGCGGAGAGCGGAAAACAGAAAACGGAGGGCGGAATGCGGAGCGTTACGATTCTGTAGAATCGCAGAATCCACACTACGCACTCCGTTTTCAGTTTTCAGTTTTCCGTTTTCCGAATGCACTCCGCACTCCGTTTTCAAAAATGGGGTCGCAGGGGCGTAGCCCCCCGTCCGCCCGCCTCCGCCCAAACTTTCTTTTGAGCTTTAGCGAAAAAGAAAGTTTGGGCGGAGGCTCAAAAAAAGCGATAGCTTTTTACCTATCGGAAAAC
>DCIZ01000147.1:3372-6805 GCA_002317305.1 Campylobacter sp. UBA1713 | reverse complement strand
CGGAAAACGGAATGCAGAAAACGGAAAACGGAATTTTGTAAAATTCGCTTTTTCGCGAATTTGACGATTCTACTTATTCACAAGGCTGGGGATTCTTCGGTCGGCTTTCGCCTCCTCAGAATGACGGCGTTGGTTTGACGATTCTGTAGAATCGCAGAATCCACGCTACGCACTCCGTTTTCAGTTTTCCGTTTTCCGTTTTCCGTTTTCCGAATGCACTCCGCATTTACAAATTTAAAAAACCACATTTAAGGAAAAAAATGAAGCACTTTTACAGCTCGTTTATCATCACATTTTTAGGGCTAGTCGCAGCGTTTTGGTTAGGCGGATTTTCAGCCGTTTACATATGTGCTTTGCTAGCAGTCCTAGAAGTGAGCCTCAGCTTTGACAACGCTGTCGTAAACGCCAAAACCCTCCGCGAAATGAGCCCAGAGTGGCAACGGCGTTTCATCGTCTTTGGAATCCCCATCGCCGTCTTTGGCATGCGGCTACTCTTTCCGCTACTCATAGTCGCACTCGCCTCTGGCGTGGGTTTTGTCGCCGCGCTAGAGATAGCACTAAACGACGCCACTCGCTACCACGAAATTCTAAAAACCTGCGAAGACAAAATTTACGTCTTTGGTGGCGGTTTCTTGCTGGTCGTCTTTTTCGAGTGGTTTTTTGAAAAACGAGAAGTCTCGTGGCTCACACTTTTAGAAGAGAACGCCCTAACCAAACTTCTCAAAAAAAGCGAACAAACCGCTTTGCTTTGTGCACTTTTAGTCGGGCTCGGGCTGGTGCTAGCCACAAAAAACGCCACCTACGCGCTTTGCTACTTTGGCGCCGTTTGCACGCACGCACTCATCACCATTTTCAGCGACATTTGTAGCGGCGCAAACGGCGTGCGAAATGGACTAGCGGGCTTTCTCTACCTCGAAGTTTTAGACGCTAGTTTTAGCTTTGACGGCGTAATAGGCGCGTTTGCACTCTCTAGCGACATTTTCGTCATCGCCATCGGGCTCGGCGTGGGCGCGATGTTTGTGCGAAGTCTCACACTCTACTTTGTGGAAAAAGGCACGCTAAGCGAATTTGCCTTTTTGGAGCACGGCGCGCACTACGCCATCTTTGCGCTCGGGCTCATCATGCTCTTAAAACTACGCTTTGAAGTGAGCGAACTCGTAACAGGAACCATAGGGCTAGGCTTCATAGCAGTGGCATTTTTCTGTTCGCTTTTGAAAAACAGGTCAAATTTGGAAAAACAAAAATGAGACTTTGTGGCATAGACGAAGCGGGACGTGGCGCACTCGCTGGCGAGTTGTGTGTCTGTGGCGTGGCGTTTCGTGCTGGCTTTGACGCAAGTGGGCTGGGGCTAAATGACTCAAAAAAACTTACGCCAAAACGCCGCGAGGAGCTTTTTGAAATTTTGTGTGCGGAGTGCGACTATCTTTGTGTTTTTTTTGGAAACAAAATGGTAGATGAAGTGGGGATTAGTGCTTGTCTAGCTCGGGCTTTACGGGTCATTTTGCATCACTTTTATGGCTGCGAATTTCTCTATGACGGCAACTGTGCTTACGGCGTAACTGGCGTAAAAACGCTGGTAAAAGCAGACGCAAAAGTGCCCGAAGTGAGTGCGGCGAGCATCATCGCAAAGGTCAGTAGAGACGCGCAAATGAAGCGTTTTGCGGCGCTTTTTCCTGAATTTGGCTACGAAATTCACAAGGGCTATGCGACTGCTTTGCACCTAAACGCGCTGGCAAAATTTGGCGCAAATTCGCTTACACGAAAGAGTTTTAAGGTAAAGAAATTTGAGGCGGGGCTGTTTGATTAGACCTAATTGTGTCTATTGTAACTAAAATGGGGTCGCAGGGGCGAAAGCCCCCGTCCTCCGTCTCTCGCCAAAATTTCTTTGAGCTTTTAGCGAAAAGAAATTTTGGCGAGAGACAAATAAAAAAACAATAGCTTTTTAACAAAATTCGTTTTACGCAAATTTCATTTAAAAAAAAGGAAAAAATGTGAAAGAGCTTGAAAATTTGTATGCGAATCAGCCAAAAAGTAGAACGTTTTTTGAGCGAAAAGTAGAGGTAAGTGGTGCGAGAATTTTGCTAAAAGGTAGCGTTTGTTGCGGCAAAAAAGAGCTAACAAAACACTATTTGGCAGGTTTTAAACGCTCGTTTTTTATAGACCTTGACGACCTAAGAAACCAAAATTTGAATTTGTCAAATTTAGACAAATTTGTCGCCAAAAATGGCATCGAAGCAGTCGGCATCTCTGGGCTAAAAACGCCTGTAAAAGTAGCCTGTAAAAATGTCATTTTCACCACGACTAGACGAGACTTAAAGCTTTTTGACGGTGAAAACGGCGGTGAAAATTTTAGAGAATTTCAAATTTACGGACTGGACTACGAGGAATTTATATCTTTTTTTAAGAAAAATTTTGACGCAAAGACACTTTTTAGTTTTTTTTTAAAAATGGGCAACTTTCCGCACTCCGCCATCAGCGAAAACGCAAGCGACCAAACGTTACAAGAGACGATAAAAGCAAATTTTTCGCCGTTAGAGGTGGAAATTTTGCGTGAAATCGCCACACAAAACGGCGAATTTTTAAACGTGATGGCACTATACAAACGCCTAAAAGAGCGGGTGAAAATTTCAAAAGATACACTATACAACGCCATTTACAAATTCGAAAATGAGTTTGTCGTTAGTTTGGTCGGCAGCGTAAAAGGTGGCAAATTTAGCCGCATCTACCTAAACAACTTCGCACTAAAACACGCACTGACTTTTGACAAAAACCCAAAAAACACCATAAAAAACATGGTTTTTTGCGAGTTGGCAAAGTTTGGCGAGCTCTTTTTTAGCGATGTGGTCGATTTTTTTGTGCCAAATTTGCACGTTGCGGTCAAGGTCGAGCCCTTTTTGGACGCGGACTTTGTCGTTTTGTGGTTCAAAAAAAACCTACCGCACTTTAAAGCGCTCGGCGTGAGAAAAGTAGAAGTGGTAAGCAACGCCACCACGCACAAATTCGCTTTTGAGGGAGTTACGTGTGAAATTTTGCCGTTTTGGGAGTGGAGCGTGCTTCGGTGATGCGAAATGCGTTCGGAAAGCGGAGCGCGGAAAACAGAAAACAGAATTTGTGAAAATTCGCTTTTCGCAAATTTGTAGATTCTACTCGCTTAAAAGGCGAGGGATTCTTCGCTTCGCTAACACTCCCTTGCGAATGACGGCGGTAACGGAAAACAGAAAGCAGAGAACAGAAAACGGAATTTTGCAAAATTCGCTTTTCGCAAATTTGTAGATTCTACTCGCTTAAAAGGCGAGGGATTCTTCGGTCGGCTACGCCTCCCTCAGAATGACGACATTTATTTAACGATTCTGTAGAATCGCAATTCTCTGCATTCCGCATTCCGCATGTAAAAAGCTAGCGCTTTTCATTTGTCCCGCCGCCGTTTTTCTTT
>DCIZ01000147.1:0-3352 GCA_002317305.1 Campylobacter sp. UBA1713 | reverse complement strand
TCAAAGAAAAACGGCGGCGGGACGGTGGGACGGGGGCTACGCCCCTGCGACCCCCTTTGAGTCGCTCCGCTCACAAATTTCCGTTTTCTGCACGCACTCCACACTTCGAACGCACTCTGATCACCTAAAAAACAACTTAAACAAATTTACTTTCTCTTGTTTTTTGATATTTTCGTAAATTTCACAAGCATTCTTGTGCCCCAAGTCGCACGCTTTTAAAAAGAGTTTTTTGGCAGCTTTAACCCTCCTAATCGTTACTTTTCCAAACTTCTCATTTACGTGCAAAATAGCCAAGTTGTGGCAACCAAGCGCAAAGTCATCATCGCACGATTTTTTGTAAAACTCACTCGCCAAAGCAAAATTCTTATCATCATTTTCGTAAAAAGCACCCAAGTTGTTACAACCCATCGAAGAACCTAGCTCACACGCTTTGGCGTAAAATTTTTTCACCATTTCAGGATCTCTTTTCACACCTTGCTTTTCGTCATACATGTAGCCCAAGTCAGAACACGCATCCCCAATTTTGCCCTCGCATCCCTTTTCAAAAAGCGATTTTGCTAAACCATACTTTTTTTCTACATTTCTGTAAAACAAGCCTAAGTTATAACAACCTTGCAAAAAGCCACCATCGCACGCCTTTTTGTAAAACTCACTCGCCTTTTCAAAATCTTTTTCAACGCCTTTGCCATTTTCATAAAAAGAACCCAAATTTGAACAACCCACACTGTCTTCTAACTCGCACGCTTTTTTGTATAGTTGTGCAGCCAACCGCAAGTCTTTTGCCACGCCATTGCCATTTTTGTAGTTAATTCCCAAATTATTACACGCGTCTGATATCCCTTTTTCGCACGCCTTTTCATAAAGTGCACTTGCCTTAACGTAGTCTTTTTTGACACCGATGCCATTGTTGTAAATGTAGCCTAGATTGTAGCAGCCAGTCATAAAACCGCCATCGCACGCCTTTGTGTATAGTTGTGCTGCCATCTCAAACTCTTTTTCTACACCTTGTCCATATTGGTAAAGGTAACCAAGCACAGAACACGCACCAAAGTCATCTCCATCGCACGCCTTTTTGTAAAACTCACTCGCCATTTTGTAGTCTTTTGCCACGCCTTCGCCGTTTTCATAAAACTTCCCCAAAACCTTACACGACAAAGCAAAATTTGCCTCGCACGCCTTTTTGTAAAACTCCATCGCAAAACCCAGCGACCTCTCTACGCCTCTGCCGTTTTCGTAAGAATCGCCCACATCGTAACAGCCTTTTGAGTTGCCCATTTCGCAAGATTTTTTGTAAAATTCCACCGCTTTTGTTTCATTTTTTGCTACTTCTTTTCCATAAGAGTAAAAAATGCCTATGTTATAACACCCCGTCCCTTCGCCCTTATCGCACGATTTTGTGTAAAATTCTAGCGCTTTTTTATAGTCTTTTTCTACGCCCTCGCCCGTGCCATAAGCGTAACCCAGCCGAAAGCAACCGCTAGAATTTCCTAGTTCGCACAACTTTTCATAAATCGCCATTGCTTTGTCAAACTCTTTTTCTTCTCTATGAATCTCACCCAAATTTAAGCATGAGTCGTCATCTCCTGCATCGCACGCTTTGGCGTAAAATTTCTTCGCCTTGTCCATATCTTTTTCCACACTCTTACCTAAAGCGTAAAACTCGCCCATCTTAAAACAGCCAAGTGTAAAATTTGCCTCGCACGTCTTTTCGTAAAACCACTTCGCTATTTTTTCGTCCTTTTCTACGCCACGTCCTAGCTCATAAAGCACGCCGAGATAGTAGCACGCCTTTGTGTAGCCACTTACACACGACCTCTCATAAAGCTTTTTTGTAGTAGCGTAGTCCACCGCCACGCCGTAGCCGCCGTAGTAGAGTGTGCCAACTGCAAAACAGCCAAAAGCCGACTCGCCATAACACGCCTCTTTGTATAGTTGCATCGCTCGTTTGTAGTCTTGTTTTGCGCCACCTTCGCCATATTCGTAAAAAACGCCAAGTTCAGCGCAACTAGCAGCATGATTTATGGCGTTAAGCTCATCGCACGCTTGTTCGTAAAACTTTTTTGTAGCGTTTAGGTCTCTTTCTACGCCTCTACCAGAGTGGTAGGCAAAAGCGACATTGTAACAGCCATCTTTTTTGCCCATTTCGCAAGATTTTTCGTAAAATTCTAGCGCTTTTGTCTCGTTTTTTGCTACACCTTCTCCGTTTATAAACATAACGCCGATGTTATAGCACCCCGTCATCTCGCCACCGTCGCACGCTTTTGTGTAGAAATTCATCGCTTTTTTTGAGTCTTTTTCGATGCCGTCGCCCGTGCCATAGGCGTAGCCTAAACGAAAACAACCGCCAGAATTTCCCAGCTCACACGCCTTTTCGTAGAGTTTTTTGGCAGTTTCAAACTCTTTTTTTACGCCATCGCCATCTGTGTAGAGTGTGGCTAGATTGTAGCAAGCGCCGTGCAAATTTGCATCGCACGCTTTAGCGTAGAGTTTTTTGGCAGTTTCAAATTCTTTTTTTGCACCCTCGCCATAATAATACAAATTTCCTAAATTTATGCAACTTTGCAAAAAGCCATCATTGCACGCTTTAGCGTAGAATTTTCTAGCTGTGCTAAATTTGTTCTGTTTTTCGTATTTAAAAGCCACTTCGCCACACGCCTCAGCATCGCCGTCATCGCAAAGGCTTTTTAGCGTTTTAAGCTCTTCGCCAAAGGCAAAATTTAGCAACAAACAAAACCAAAAAACTAAAATTTTTTTCATATAGTTTCCTTGTATTTCAAAAAATTAGTCAAAATTTCGACAAATTCGAACTATGCCGTCATTCTGAGCGCAAGCGAAGAATCCCCCTGAAATTTTAGGGAGAAAATTCTAAAAATGCAAAACGCAAGTGCGAAGCCGTCATTCTGAGGGAGCGTTAGCGACCGAAGAATCCCCTGTCTGGCAATGGAAAAATTCGTCAAAATTTCGACAAATTCGAACAACGCCGTCATTCTGAGGGAGCGAAGCGACCGAAGAATCCCCTGAAATTTAGGCGAAAGAATCTCTGAAATTTGCTTTTTTGCGAATTTGACGATTCACTCGCTCACAAGGCGGGGGATTCTTCGCTTCGCTAACGCAACGCTTGCGAATGACGGCGGTAACGGAAAACAGAAAGCAGAGAACAGAAAACGGAATTTTGCAAAATTCGCTTTTTTGCGAATTTGACGATTCACTCGCTCGCCAGGCGGGGATTCTTCGGTCGGCTTTCGCCTCCCTTGCGAATGACGGCGGTAACGGAAAACGGAGTGCAGAAAACGGAAAACAGAATTTGTGTAAATTCGCTTTTTCTTAAATTTGACGATTCTGTAGAATCGCA
>DCIZ01000020.1 GCA_002317305.1 Campylobacter sp. UBA1713 | reverse complement strand
TCTAAACAAAAACAAAGGCGGGAAGAGTGGCGGGAATAGCAACTCATCTGTGAGCGAGTTGAAAAATATATACAACTCTGCCAAAGAAGCACCAAAATATCCAAGTGGTTTTGAAAAAATCAAAAGCACTTCCGAGCATCCAGCCACTACTTACAACAACATTAAAAATGACAAAACACTTAGTGAACTAAGAAAAGTTGAGTCTGGCGAGTGGAAAAAAGTGTATACAGATGGCTATGATACTAATGGAAATGCTATTTCTATCCATTATTTTAAAAGTCCGTCTGGCAAGATATTTGACTTAAAAGTCAAAGATGGTTGGAGTAATACAGGAATAAAAGGAAAGTAGATATGGAATTTCAATTTATTAGAAAAAATAAAAAATGCGATGAAAAGTCGTTTTTGTTTTTTATGCTTGGCGTGTGCGAGGCACTTGATTCTGGGGCAATTACGCTTGATGAGGCTGAAAGAGTGTTGTTTTTTCCAGGTAGAGCTTTGCGTTTGACTGAACTTAAATTAAACAGAAAGATAGTTGATATTGTCCGAGAAGGTTGTTTTTTGGAAGATTTACTTGATTGGTTGCCAAATTGTTACAATGATGAGATTTGTAAAATCAAAAAGAAAATTTTGGTTTTGATAAAAAAACGACACACTTTTAACAAAGCTGAATTTTGCGTGATTTTTCAAAGGTTGGAATGATGATAGTTAAATTTGACATTTTTGCTTATAGCGACAAAAAAGAAATTTTGTTGATATTTTTGGGCGTTTTTCAGGCTACGATTCACAAAAGTATCACCTTGCAAGAGGCGAAAAATATCTTTTTCTTAGATTCTCAAAGTTTGAAACACATAGAAGCTGTAGGTAATAAATTTGGCAAAGATGAGTTTGGCGATGGTGTGCATGAGTTTTTGGGTGAGTTTGCAAAAATAGAGCATTATGATGAGCAAAAGCTTTTAAAGATACGAGGTAGAATTTTGGATATGATCGCAAAATGCGATGAAATAGGGTATAAAATGGACGAAAGAATTTGGTTTTAAGCATATGGTCACCTCTAAAAACCCCATATTTTTCTAACTAAAACCGAAGTGTGTTGAAAAAGCTTAACGAAAGCTTAACGAAAGCTTTGGTTTTATCGTTTTTGCATATTTTTTGCCTATGTTTTGTAGCGAATTTGTCTTAAATTCGCCTTACATTTGACAAATTCGAATTTTGCAAATGCAAATTCTGTAAATTCAAATTTAGGCGATTCAGCAAACCCAAATTCAAATTTCGGTAGCCTAGCAAGCAGAGATGGCATAAATTTTAAAGCGGTGTTAAGTGGTGAAACAAGCACAGAAACTGACACGGCGACAGGTTCGCAAAGCACGCAAACCGCCCAAACCGCACAATTTGCAACGCAAACCTCACAAAACACAGAAGTTGTTACTGCAGCGACAAGCACGCAAACCGCCCAATTTGCAACGCAAAACACCCAAGCCGTAGTAACAACCATAAACCAACCAAGCACGCAAAACGCAAACCAACCAAGCGATGAGATCATAAAAAACACGCTTGAGTATTACCAGCAAGACAATAGCCAAAACGCGCAGTTTATTCCGCTAGTCATCGGACTGCTAGCTTTAGGAACGGTCTCTTACCTAAACGCACCGGGCATAAACGACAAGCCAAAAAGCGGAATGACACCTGTGGCGGAGGCGTTTTGGAGTGTTTATGGTGGGATTGGTAAAAAGGGCATTGAAGCTGGTGTTGAAAACGCTGCAAAAACCGCCACAAAAGAAGCCACTGAAGCACTTGGCGAAAAGCTGGCAAAAGAGAGTGCGAAAGATGGCGCTAAATTTGTCAGTGAAACCGCCACGAAAACCGCAGCAAAAGAAAGCACAGAAGCACTAGGCGAAAAACTGGCAAAAGAGAGTGCGAAAGATGGCGCTAAATTTGTCAGTGAAACCGCCACAAAAACCACCGCAAAAGAAACCACTGAAGCACTCGGCGAAAAGGTAGCAAAAGATGTGGCGAAAGATGGCACTGAAGTCGTTAGCCAAAACTTAGTAAAAACCGCAGAGAAAAAAGCGGTAGAAGATTCTACAAAAACCGTAACAGCAAACGCTGGCAGTGCGAAAAATGTCCTAAATGGCAACAAACTAAACGAGTATTACAGGCAGTTGGAGAAATATGGCAAAGGCGGTGTCAAAGAGTTAGACAATGGTAAAATTCGCTTTTATGATAAATTGGACCCAGCAAGCACTCAAGGTGAAATGATAGGTCGAAGAAGTGTTAGAGAGTGGGATCCGACAACTGGAGCGACTAGAACTTGGCAAGAGACTATTGATGTTAGCGGAAATATTAGGCAGGTTAGACCAGACACAAGCATAACAAATGGCGAAAAAATTCACTACAGATTTGATGCAAATGGCAACTACATAGGAACAAAAGAGGGAATAACAAGAGGTAAAAAATGAGACAAACTTCAAGGCAAGATATAACGCAAAAAGTTGGGCAAATGTTAGCAGGAAAATTGACGCGAGAAGAGCTGTTTGGTTGGGCATCTGCTGCAATACAAAAGGATGAGCGATTTGAAAAGCTCAATGCAGGTGAAAAATTAGACTTGGACACGTGGTGTTATCTAAGTCAAATTTGCTTTATGAGTGATGCCGAAGATTTTGATAATAGTGAATATCTTTACGCTGATGATGAGTTGAGAGATGTTGCACTAGAATATCAATTTGAACCTGTTAGTGCGAAAAAGGCTGAAGAAAATACAGTTGTAGCTAAAATTTTAGATGAAACATGCGATGATTTTGCGTGGTTACAGTGTCCAAAATGTGGCGAAGCTTGGCAAATTTGGCGATATGAAAGTGTTTTTACATGTCAAAACAGGTATTGTTTAAGTGAGCTCAAAAATCCTTTGTCAAAAGATATGAGTGTAGATGAGTGGGTGGAGATTTATAAAAAATATAATGTCTAGGATTGTTACGGCGAATACAACCCGCTCAT
>DCIZ01000023.1 GCA_002317305.1 Campylobacter sp. UBA1713 | reverse complement strand
GGAATTTCAAGCTTTTTAGTAAATTTCGCGTAAGGGTTTGCTATGGTAACGGCGTTAAATTCAGCATTTAGCTCAAAAGCGTTTCGCACCAAAAAGCAGAGTTTTTGCTCGTTTTCAAAATTCTCCCTTTCAAAAAGTGGCGAATCGTAAGGGCTTGAAAGCTCCTTTAAGCCCTCGCTTCCTTTTCTGTTGCTCCACTCGTAGCCCAAAAAGGCATTTTGTGCTTTGTTTTCGGTTGGGCTTTTTATAAGCAAAACATCGTTTTCATAGATCAAACCAAAAAATAGCAGTTTTTCTTTTTCTAAATTTAGCGCAAAGTCATACAACGCTTTTTGTTTAAGTTCGCTTTTGTTTTCGCTATCTTTGTAGAGTTTAGAATTTATGAGATTTTTAAGATTGCTTGAATTTTCAAATGCGTTTTTGTATTCGCCAAAAAGTGCTGTTTGCAAAAGCGTTTCAGAGATTTCGCCATTTAAAAACTTTTTATAATCATTTTCATCATAACCCATAAATTCGCAGTATCTGCCTAAAAAATTTAGCAAATAGAGATTTTCAAAACTTAGAGAATTTTCAATGTTATCTTTTAAATTTTCGTATCGTTGTGAATTTAGAGTGTTTTTAAAAGTTGGCTTTTTGCGTAAAAACAAGATGACTGTGTTTGTGCCAGTCGCACCAAATGTATTTGAGCCAAGCTCACAAATAGCAATGACACTAAAATTTCGCAAGATCACTTCACGCGCTTTTTCATAAACGCCATCTTTGTTTAAAATAGAAGATGGCAAGATGATGCCCACCACTGCATCATCACTTAAAAGCTCGTTTGCACGCTCGATAAAAAAGCACTCGATGGCGTTTGAATTTTCTACATTTACGCTACTAAAAAGCTCATAAGCTTCGCGCTCTTTTTTGTCCAAAGTTTCCAAAAAGCCTTTGACAGAGTAGGGCGGATTTGCTACTAGCACGTCAAATTTGCCATTGTTAAATTTACTTCTATCAAGTGCGTCAGCGTAAGAGATGCGCATCTCGTTTTGCCCATACATCGCCGCGCTTACTTTTGCAACTTTACTTAAACGATACTCTTTTTCTATGCCGTAAATGTTGGCGTTTATGGCAGCTGTTTCGGCGTTAAAATTTTTGGCGATGTTTGCGTAGGTGTTTAGAAAGTGCCCCGCACCACATGCGTAGTCTATCACTTTTGGCAGTTTGTTTTTAAGCATCGTGTTTAGTGGCAAAGAGTAGATTATAAACTCGCAAATTTGAATCGGCGTGAAAAATTGCCCTTCGTCTTGTTTCATTCCTTTTTGTAAAAAAAGCTCAAAAAGATTGCCTAAAAGCTGGTTGGTCTTATTTTGCGTAAGACGCAAATTTTCAAAAAGCTTAATCACGCTTTTAAGCACTTCGGCGTTTTTTTCAAAAAGTGTTTTGTTGTGGACTTCTAAAAAACTAAAATCGCTGTGAGAGTAAAATTTTAGCATTCTTATAAATTCGTTCATCTGCTCTTTTAGCTTTTGTGTTTTGATTTTGTTGCGTTTGAAGTCGATAAATTGCGCCTCAATGTCCGCATCGCTTACATATGTGATCTCTTCGTTTAAATACTCGCGCATCGCATCTTTGTAAAGTGTCATTAAGCGATCTTGCATCGCCTCAAAAGAATCGGCTGTTACACCACGATAGCAAAATTTAAGATTCTCTTTGTTGTGTGTTTCATCGTAAATTTTACACAAAAACAAATTTACTAGCTTGTCAAAAGCGTTCTCTTTTCCGCTAATGTTAAATTTGCGTAAGATAGTGGCAAATTCGTTATATTTACCATCTTCGTAGCTTTTTCCATATTCGTCTGTGCTGGTGAGTTCTACCAGGTCGTCAAAACAAAGGGCGTTTTTGCCCGCTTCATAGGCGACTATGTTTTTTTCAAAAATTCCAACGCGTGAAAATTCGCCTTTGTAGATTTCGCTCCACACGCAAAATATCTCTTCTACCGTGCTAGCAGTGGCGTAGCTTTGTGTGATGTTGTTTGAGGTTAAAAAGGCTTTGTTGTCTTTTACATTTAGGATATAGTTGTCAAAATGTAAATTTTTGCCGTCAAAGCCACTTGTGTAAAGCACCAAAAAATTTGCGTTTTTCTCTTGCTGAAAGTAGCTAATGAGCTGGCTAGGTTCGCTTTGCATGCGTTTCCACTCTTTTGCAAATTCGCTACCAAAAGTTTTGCACTCTATGATGATGTAAGTAGCATCGCTTTCGTCTCTAACTAAAATGTCAGCTTTACCGCCTTTTGCGTCGTGTCCGAGTTTCCAGCGAGGCTCTAACTCTATGTGGCAAGCTTTGTAGCCTTTTTCTAAAAGCCTATCTACACACTCTAAAACGACAAAATTTTCTGGATGTGAGAAATTTGACGTGGTGGTGTCGCGCATTTTTATCTCTTTTGGGTATAAAATTTTGCCGTTTACTATGTCTACTTTTATGAGCGTTGTGCCATTTTGGTAGCTTTTTGAGTAAAATTCGTCCAAAAGCCCGCTAGATAAATTTTCGTTTTTTGCGTTTTCGTTTTTAAAACCAAGCGCTTTTAAAACCTCTGTCAAATTCTCTTTTGTTATCATTTTTTAGCCTTATTTTGTTTGTTTTGTTTATAAGACATTTTACCCAAAAAGCCCTAAATTTATTTTTAAGCAAATTTGGCTAGAATTTTATAAAAAAGGACACACTATGAATTTTGACGACATTAAGAGCAGAAGCATTTCGGAGCTAAAAGATATTTGTGAAATTTTACGAAAACGAATTTTGGAGGTGGTGAGCGCAAATGGCGGACACCTTAGTTCAAATTTGGGCGCAGTTGAGGTGAGTGTGGCGATGCACTACGTTTTTGACATCTCAAAAGACCCGTTTATCTTTGACGTTAGCCACCAGTCTTACGCACACAAACTGCTAACGGGGCGGTGGGAGGAGTTTGCTAGCTTGCGAACATTTGGCGGCATGAGTGGCTACACAAAGCCGTGTGAGAGCGCGCTAGACTACTTTGTGGCGGGGCACAGCTCGACTAGCATAAGTCTAGCAGTGGGCGCGGCAAAAGCCATAGCGCTAAAAAAAGAAGACCGCTTGCCTGTGGCGCTCATAGGAGACGGCGCGCTTACTGGTGGCATGGCTTACGAAGCGTTAAATGAGTTAGGCGAGATAAAACTTCCGTGCGTCATCGTCCTAAATGACAACGAAATGAGCATCTCAAAGCCCATAGGTGCTATTAGCAACTTTCTTTCGCAAAAGATGGCGGGGCAGTTTTACCAAAAATTCAAAAGCCGTGTCATAAAGATGCTCGAATACATGCCAGATGCCATTAGCTACATGGCACGTCGGGCGGAGGAGGGCTTTCGGCTCATTACGCCGGGGATGTTTTTTGAGGAGATGGGGCTAGACTACATAGGACCAGTAGACGGGCACGACCTAAATTCGCTCATCAGCGCTTTTAAAACAGCACGTCAGATGAAAAAGCCAGTGGTGGTGCATGTCCAAACAGTAAAAGGCAAGGGCTACAAATTTAGCGAGGGCGACATGGGCAAGTGGCACGGCGTGGGCGCTTTTGACGTGGAGACGGGCGAAAGCCTAGCAAAAAAGAGCGACCAAAAGAGCGCTACTCAAATTTTTAGCGAGGAGCTTTTGGAGATAGCAGAAAAAAACGAGCGTGTGGTGGGGCTAACAGCAGCGATGCCGAGCGGCACGGGCATGGAGCGGCTAATAGAGCGTTTTCCAGAGCGGTTTTGGGACGTAGCCATCGCCGAGCAGCACGCCGTAACCTCCATGGCAGCGATGGCAAAAGAGGGCTTTAAGCCATTTGTCGCCATCTACTCTACATTTTTGCAAAGGGCTTACGACCAGGTGATTCACGATGTAGCCATTCTCTCCATGCCGGTGGTTTTTTGCATGGACAGAGCAGGGCTTGTGGGCGAAGACGGCGAGACGCATCAGGGCGCGTTTGACGTGAGCTACCTAAACGCCGTGCCAAATTTAGCCATAGCAGCGCCTAGGGACGAGGTGGCTTTTCGTGCGCTTTTGCGTTTTGGTGCTACTTTTGACAAGCCTTTGGCGTTGCGTTATCCGCGTGGGAGTTTTACGGCGGACGTTTTGCGTGAAGATGTTTTGCGTGAAGAGTGCGCTAAATTTGAAAGTGTCAAATTTGCAAAAGGGCAGGTGTGTAGAGATGGCGGAGGCGACTTTGCTTTTGTCTGTTTTGGTGATGGTTTTGGCGATGCTTTGGGCGTGGCGCGCGAGTTTAAAGAGGCGGTTTTGGTAGATCTGGTCTTTGTAAAACCGCTTGATGCAGAGCTTTTGGTGTGGCTTTCACAGCGTTGCAAGACGTGGTTTGTCTTTTCGCAGAGTGCTAGGCGTGGCGGCGTGGGTGAAATTTTAGCGGGCTTTTTACAAGAAAAAGGAATTTGTGGCGTGCGTGTGGTGAGTTTTGAGTTTGACGACTGCTTTGTAACGCACGGAAAAACAGAGCTGGTAAAGGCGTCTTTGGGGCTTGACACAGCTAGTTTAGTTAGTCGCGTGCGGGCGGTTTTAGAGGCTTTGAAAGTGGTGAGTTAAATTTACAGACTTGGCAAATTTGGCGAGAGTTGAAAATTTGTCAAATTTAGCCAAAAGGTAAATTTTTGCGAATTTTTTGGTATAATAGGCGTAAATTTAAAAAAAAGGAAAAAAGATGAACGATTCAAAAAATTTGAAAAGTTTGGTGGCACAAAGAGATAGTGTGCTTTTAAAGCTACATGAGCTTCAAGTAAATGTAGAGGGCGTAGAGAACGAAGAGAACGCAAAGCGGCTAAACGAGCTAACGCTAAAAAAGTCGCAGTTTGAAGCACAAAAAAGCGCAGCAGAGGTTAGTCTAGCAGAGACAAAAAGCAAGCTTTTAGAGATTCAAAACGAGACAGCAAAGCTAACGGCTAGCAGCATGGAGAGAATTTTAGACGCCATAGAACAACAGCGGTGGTATTTTTTTAAAAATAAAACACGCGTTATCTTTGACAAGACAAGCGGACTGCTTTGGGCAAATTTGGAGTATTTTAGTATAGATAACAATGGAGATTATATTAGCAGAGATGAAGCTCAAAAGAGAGTAGATTCTTTTGAGGGAGATGGTTTTAAAGAGTGGCGTTTTCCGTCATACGACGAGATGGAACATCTAGTGCTAGACAAAACTTTTCCATTTTGTGAAGGGGATAACTACTAGATACTTGGTGACTATTATTTTTACACGCAGGGGGGGGGCTATAGACCTTGATGATTTCAACTCCCACTCCAATAACAGCTGCATCATCCCACGTTCACGCGTTCTACGCACCTCGCACGCTAACTATGTAACAGACATAGCCAACAGCCAAAACTTCACGCGTGAGGAGCGTTTAGCCTTTACGCTAGCACTTTTCACCCAAAACGACCTACTTCCCATCTTTGACGACCCAGAAGTTACAGAGCTTTTTAGGCAAATTTATTTTACAAAGCCAGAGCTCACAAAAGAGCTAAACGAAATAAACACACAGATAGAAAACTTACAAAAAGTAACACTACTCTCATCTGAATTTGACTACACTTTGCTTTTGTCTCGCTTTGACACAAAGAGAGCTGACACTTCGCTCATAGGCTACTACACAGCCGTGCAGCAGTGGTGCGACGAGCTAGCAAAGCGGCTAGACTACTACGAGGAGGTAAAGGCGACTACTTTAAGCGAGTTTAGCATCATAGGTCTAAGTCTAGCCAAAAAACAAAAAGAGAGCCCGCACCTTACACCAGAGGAGAACGCACTTTTAAAAGCCAGACAGGAGTTTTTTAGAAAGAGATTCTCTTTGGGGCTAAACAGCGTAAAGGAGAAAATTCTAGCAGTCAAAGCACAAGCAGACACTTTGGAGAGCCGCATAGATGAGATAGACGAGGGTGTGGATTCTTTGGCGGAGCTTGCAGAGCTAGAAAAAGAGCCGCGAGCGAAATTTGAATTTGTGGCAGAAAACACGGCGAAAATAGTGAAAAACGCTTTGAAAAAGATAGAATTTTTTGAGGCGAATCGCGACTTCGTTCAGCGTGCCATCGGCTTTTGGGAGAGCTGGGCGAGAGACTTTGTGGTGTTTAAGACGACACGCAAAGAGGCTTTGAAACACGACTGTGAAGATGACGGCATAGACGAAGAGGAGTGGACAAAGTGGTTTGGTGAGTGGGTAAATTTGCGTTTTGCCATAGAACAAAAGCTTTGGCCTGTGGTGGAAAAGGGGCTTTTGAGTGGTGGCGTGTGGAGTGGCGATGTAAGCGAGGCTGGCGAGGCTGGCGGTGGTGGTGCTAGTGGCGTGGCGGTGCGACTGGTGGAGGCTTTGGAGGCTTACAAAAAGAGTGTGGATGTCTTTTACAAAGAGGAGCGAAAGGGGATTCACCAAAAATTTGCTTTTGGGCAGGGGGCAGAGCTTCAAGAGAAGTTTGAGACGGAGAGTGCGCTTTATAAGCGTGTGGTGGCGTTTCAGATGGATTTGCAAAAGGTGGTTTTTGAGTGCGAAAAGTCAGAAGATCGAATTTGGATTCTAAAATGGGCGGACAGCTTGCTAGACATCTCTGTGGACGAGGTTTTGGGCTTTGTGGCAAATGTGGAGCAGTCGAATGTTTCTAGCGTGGTTTTGAGCGAATTTGCCGCTTTGAAACAGAAAAATTTTGAAATTTGGCTAGCGGATGCGGAGGCTTACGGCAAGGAGCAGGCACGCCGCGAGAAAGAATATAACTCTTTGATATTTAAGATGAAAAAAGAGCTGGCAAAGGCGGGCAAGTAGATTCGGAAAACGGAGAACGTAAAACGGAGAACGGAGAACGGAAAACGGATTCTGCGATTCTCTAGAATCTACAAACAAAACGCCGTCATTCTGAGGGGAGCGGTAGCGACCCGAAGAATCCCTCGCCTTTTGAGCGAGTAGAATCTACAAATTCACTAAAAGCAAATTTTTACAAATTCTGTTTTCTGTTTTCCGCATTCCGTTTTCCGAAATGGGGTCGCAGTGGCGAAAGCCCCCGCCGCCCGTCCCTCGCCACCGATTTTTGAGCTTCAGTGAAAAAATCGGTGGCGAGGGACTAAAAAAAAGCGTTAGCTTTTTACATACGGAAAACGGAAAGCGGAATTTTGCGGTTATCGAAAATGCAAAAACAAACCGCCGTCATTCTGAGCGCTAGCGAAGAATCCCCTGCATGGCAAGGGCGGAAAAAGTCAAATTTGCTTTTTTGTGAATTTTTAGATTCTACTCGCTCAAATTTCAGGGGATTCTTCGGTCAGCTTCGCATTTGCGTTTCGCACTTTTGCAAATTTGCCTCTAGCTAGGCAGGAAATTTTTTGCATGCTTGCGAATGACGGCTTGGCACAAATTTAAAAAAACACAAATTTAAAAAACAACATTTAGGAGAAAAGATGCTTGAATGGATTGGTAAGGCGTTTAGTGCTGTAAGCGATTTTTTTAGTGGCGGAAGTAGCAGTAGCGGTGGCTCAAGTAGCAGTAGCAGCAGCTCGACTAGCTACGTTTATGAGCCTGACAAGGTAAAAGTGGCACAGATAGAGTCAGAGACAAAAATTCGACTAGCTGGCATGGAGCAAGAGCGCATAGAGAAGATGAAGCAGGCAAAACTGGAAATTTTGCAGTTTGAGACCGAAAGCCAAATAGCTTTGGAGCAGGCAAAGGCAAAGGGGCTGGCGGTGATGGCACAAACCATCTTGACTTTGCAGGCAAAGCTAAACGAGGTAGCACAGCAGCGGTTGCTCATCATAGAAAAGGGCTCGTTGCAGGTGATTCGCGACATAGAGGGCTTTTACGAGGAGCTGGGTAAAAAGATAGAAGCGGACAATGAGCACTATAGCACGACAAAACTACCCGCACTTTTGTCTATTTTGGAGAAATACGAAGAGGGCTCGGCGGCGCACAAAATTTACACAAAACGCATAGAGGACGACATGGTTTTGCAGGCAAAACACTACACTTTTCAGATAGAGCAGGTGGCAAATAGGCAGTCGCAGGTCATAGGTAGCTTTTTGCAAAGCAAAGACAGGGTCGTGGAGCAAACGGGGCAGATAACGGCGGGAATTTTGGAGCAGTTGCACAAACAGCAGATGGCGCTTAATGGCGGTAATGGGCAGCTTTTGGGTAGCGATGGCGGTTTTGGTGGCGGTGCTGGTGGCGATGCGATGCTTTCAGTAGAGAAAAAAGAGTCGCTTGCGTTGCCATCAGCAACTGACAAGGGAAAAAAATCGTAAAATGCGAAAAAGGCGGTGCAACGCCGTCATTCTGAGGGCGTAAGCCCGAAGAATCCCCTGCCTTTTGAATAAGTAGAATCTACAAAACAAGCGAAGCGCTTTTTGCAAAGCAAAAATGTTTCCTCTAAAACAAGCGAAGCGCTTTTTGCAAAGCAAAAATGTTTCCTGTAAAACAAGCGAAGCGCTTTTTGCAAAGCAAAAATGTTTCCT
>DCIZ01000024.1:4656-9154 GCA_002317305.1 Campylobacter sp. UBA1713 | reverse complement strand
GCGTTAGCTTTTTACATACGGAATGTGGAGTGCGGAAATTTGCGATTCTAAAAAAAGCAAATTTTACATTATCTATTTACCGCATGAAACACTTTTGTGCCGTGCAAAAGCTCAAAACGCCGTATGTGTAGGTTTTGGAGCACCATCTGAGTAGATGGCAAAAACCACGCGTTGTTACTAATGGCGATGACAAATTTGGGTTTGCCCTCGTAGATTTCTGGGCGTGTGGCTTCGTAGCAGATGGCGTTGCGAAACTTTACGCCACTCACCTCGTAGTCGCTAACAGCACTTGCTGGCGTGAGGTCATCTTCTGTGCCAAACAAAAAGCGATTTAGCGGGCGTGCTAGAAATTTTGGCAGTGGATTCGTCTCGCCAAAAGGGACTAAAACTACCTTGTCAAAACGGCGCATTTCGCCTTTGTCAAACAAAAAAGCGGAGTTGTAAAAGACGCCGTTTTCATAAGCTAGCGCGCCTGTTAAAATGGCTATCTCTTGCGAAAGAGCACGCAGCCTTTTCACGACACTTTCGTTTGCATTTAGCACGAGCGGAAAGGCAGTTTCTGGCAGGACGACTAGGCGGTTTTTCTCACGGATGGCTTCTTCTATGAGAGCGAAATTTTGCGCTACAATGCCACCAAGTGCGTTTGCGTTCCAGCGAAGATTCTGTGGCACGTTTGTCTCTACAAATTTGGCTTTGAAAGGTAGCTCATTTGGCGCGCTCGCCCAAAACAAATTTGCACTACACGCCAGCACAAGAGCGAGCAAAACGCCACGAGTTTTTCGCAAAAAAACTAGACCTATCAAAACGCCAAAAAGGACAAGTGGCGAGGGAAAAAATGGCGTGCCTACAAAGATGAGCTCAAAATTTAGCCAGTTGAAATTTAGCGGATATGTGTAGCCAAAAGCGACTATGCAAAGCGCGCGTAAAAGCAAATTTGAAAAGAGCCCAGCGATCATAAAAATGACACCAAACGTGAGCGCGATGAAGAAAATTTCTAGCGGAATGGCGAGTGTGAGCCCAGCAAAACGAAGTGAAAAACTGACCCAATAAAACCAAAAAACGCCCACGAAAAAACCGCACCAAAACCAAATTTCACGCCTGCTTTGTAACAAAACCCAAAGCCCAAAAAGTGCTGTTGTTAGCCCGACTAGACTAAAAAAAGCGTTTTCTAGTGCGGCTAAAAATATAAAAAGCGAGAGTAAAAACGCTAGACAAAAGCCAATTTTTAGGAAATTTAGACTAAAATATGACTTTACATTTTTTTTGAAGGAAACCCATGCAAGGAAATTTTTTGACACAACTTCTACCTTTGGTTTTTTTATTTGCCATTTTTTACTTTTTGATCATTCGTCCGCAGAGTAAGGCTGCAAAAAAGCACAAAGAGATGCTCGCTTCGCTTGACAAAGGCGACAAGATCGTAACGAGTGGCGGACTTTTTGCCGAAGTAGTAAAGGCAGAGGAGGATTTTATCAAAATTAAGCTTAATGATGAGACTATTGTGAGGCTTGACCGAAATTTTGTGGCTAGAAAAGTAGAAAAAGTCGAAAAAACAGAGCCAAAGAGTGGCGAGGACGCGAAAAATGCGAAAAAATAGTCGCAAAAACAAATTTAGAAAAGAGCAAAAAATATGAGAAAAGCAAAAATTTCTTTTAAATTCATTGTGCTGATTTTGGCATTTTTGTTTGGAATCGGCTTCTCTTTGCCATCGTTTTTACAGACGAATTTTGGCGCAAAGATCACACTGGGGCTTGACCTACAAGGCGGCTTAAACATGCTTTTGGGCGTGGAGACTCAAAAGGCAGTCGAGTCAAAGATAAAGTCAGTAGCCTCTAGCATTCGCTACTACGCAAACAAAAACGATGTCTTGCTAGATGCTTTGAAAGTAGACGCGACAAGTGTGAGTTTTACGCTCATAGATTCTGACAATGTAAAACAAGTCGATGCGATGCTAAAAGAGATAGAGGGGCTGGAGGTTAGCAAAAACGGGCTTAGCTACAAAGTAAATTTGAGTGCGGCAGAGATAAAAGCTACCGAAACTTACGCCATCGAGCAAGCCACAGAGACCATCAGAAACCGACTTGACCAGTTTGGACTTGCTGAACCGACAGTGGCTAGACAGGGCGAGGAGAAAATTTTGGTAGAGTTGCCCGGCATCAAAACCGCTGCAGATGAAGCGCAGGCGATGGATCTCATAGTCCGTGCGGCACACTTGCAGCTCATGGCAGTAGATGACAAGCGTCAAAATTTGGCTCAAACCATTAGTGCTGAAGATGCGGCGGCTTATGGCGATGTGCTTTTGCCAGATGTAAAAGATGAGCGTTTTAAGTATCTTCTAAAAGAGATTCCAGTTTTGGACGGCGGCATGCTAACAGACGCGAAAGTGGCGTTTGACCAGCGGACAAACATGCCCATCATAAATTTCGCGCTAAATGCAGAGGGTGCTAGAATTTTTGGCGACTTTACGGGTAGCAACGTGGGCAAACAGCTAGCTATAGTGCTAGACGGCAGAGTCTACTCAGCGCCTCGAATCAACGAGCGAATAGGTGGCGGGCACGGGCAGATAAGTGGTGGTTTTACGGTGGAAGAGGCTCATAATGTAGCTATCGCTTTAAGGAGTGGCGCGCTTTTAGCACCAGTTAAGCTACTAGAAAAACGAAGCATCGGACCTAGCCTTGGGCAGCAGAGCATCGACCAAAGCATGAAAGCGCTTGTGGGCGGAAGTGTTTGTGTTATCGTTTTCATGGTTTTTGCCTACGGACTTGCAGGCGTTTTGGCAAATATAGCACTTGTGGCAAACATCTTGATTCTAATAGGCGTTATGGCGCTTTTTGGTGCTACTTTGACCTTGCCGGGCATGGCGGGAATCGTGCTAACCATCGGCATGGCAGTCGATGCAAACGTCATCATAAACGAGCGAATTCGTGAGTGTCTGAAAGAGGGCATGAGTGTCGCCACCTCCATAGAACAAGGCTACCAAAACGCCATGAGTGCCATCGTAGACTCAAATTTGACTACACTCATCACGAGTGCGGCGCTTTATGCTTATGGCACAGGACCGGTTAAAGGGTTTGCCGTTACGATGGGCATCGGCATCATAGCCAGCATGCTAACTGCCATCACGGGCACGCATGGGCTTTTTGAGGTGCTTTGCAACAAGATAGAAAAGAGCCGAAACAGCAGGCTTTGGTTTGGATATAAGATAAAAAAAGAGGTGTGAAATGCAGATTTTTGATAGTGGTAAAGTTTATGATTTTATGGGAAAAAGATTTGTATTTTTTGCCATATCTTTGTTTTTGTTTGTGGGCTCCATCGTCTATCCAGCGTTAAAAGGGCTAAATTATGGCATCGACTTTGCGGGCGGAACGCTCATTCAGCTGAAGTATTTTGACGTGGAAAGTGCGCCGCTAGGTGCCATCCGAGCAAAGCTAGAAAAGGTCTTTGCGGGGGTAACGGTTACTGAATTTGGCACGAATGATGAGGTGATCATTCGCTACCAAAGCACTACTGACAATCTCGGCGAAGATCCGGGAAAATACGCCGAAAAGCTACTAGCTGACACGGGTAAATTTGAGGTGCGTCGTGTAGACATCGTGGGTCCAAAAGTGGGCGACGAGCTTCGCCAAAAGGGCGTGATGGCGCTTGCTATATCTCTTGCGCTCATTTTGGTCTACATCGCTGTGCGGTTTGAGTGGCGTTTTGCGATGGCGGCGATTCTATGTGAAGTTCATGACGTCATAATCGTCATCGGCTTGATAGCGCTTTTAAGGATAGATGTGAATCTTGACACTTTGGCGGCACTTTTGACCATTTTGGGCTACTCGCTAAACGACACCATCATCATCTTTGACCGCATTCGTGAAGATATTAGCAAGAGTAAAAAGGCACGTTTGCATGAAGTCATAAACGAGGCGGTGAGTTTGACACTGCCACGAACGCTAATGACTAGCATCACGACTTTTTTGGCAGTCGCTGTTCTATTGTTTTGGGGAGGAGATATGATATATTCATTCTCTTTGATCATGATAGTCGGCATCTTTCTTGGGACATATAGCTCGATCTTTGTAGCAGCACCGATGCTGGGCTGGTTTAGGTTTAACGTAGACGCCTACAGAAAGATGTTGGCTGAAAAAGAGGCACGCAAAAGAGAAAAAGAGAGCATGCGAGCGATGTATGAAAACGGACAGGTGTGACGGAGTGCGGAGTGCAGAATACGTTAGGAGTGTGGATTCTGCGATTCTCTAGAATCGATACACAAATTTACGAAAAAGCAAATTTTCACAAATTCCGTTTTCTGCATTCCGTTTTCCGCTTTCCGTTACCGCCGTCATTCTGAGGGAAGCGTTAGCGACTCGAAGAATCCCCTGCCTGGCTAGCGAGTAGAATCTACAAATTTAAATAAAAACGAATTTTTATAAATTTTGTTTTCTGTTTTCTGTTTTCCGCACTCCGCTTTCTGAATGGGGTCGCAGGGGCGAAAGCCCCCGTCCACCGTCCCGCC
>DCIZ01000024.1:0-4600 GCA_002317305.1 Campylobacter sp. UBA1713 | reverse complement strand
ACTATAAAAAGCGTTAGCTTTTTACATACGGAGTGCGGAGTGCGTAATTTGCGATTCTACAGAATCGTTAAATTCACGAAAAAGCGAATTTGCAAACTTCCGTTTTCCGTTTTCCGCACTCCGTTTTCCGTTACCGCCGTCATTCTGAGGGAGGCAAAGGGAGAATCCCCCGCCTGGTGAGCGGGTAGAATCTTTAAATTTGCTTTTTTGTGAATTTAGTAGATTCTACTCCTTTAAATTTCAGTGGATTCTTCGGTCGCTATCGCTCCCTTGCGAATGACGGCGTTAAATTTGCGTTTTGTAAATTTGTAGATTCTACTCGCTCAAAAGGCGGGGGATTCTTCGGGCGCTTTGCACCATCAGAATGACGGCGTTTGTTCAGGCTTTTTTCGTAAATTTAACGAGATTCTTCGCTTCGCTAACACAACGCTTGCAAATGACGGCGTTGGTTCAAATATTTTTTTGTTTTTGCAAAATATAGTTAAGGTTGTTTATGTTTTTAGGACGTATTATTTACATTTTTTTCTCTATTTTTAGCCTCTCTTTGACGGTTAGTTTTCTCTACATGCCAAATTTAGTTTTGCTTTTTGTCATTAGCTGTGTCGGTGCGGTCTCTACACTTTTACGCATAGGTTCTGGCGCAAAGACAGAGTCTTTTGTGGCGTGTTTGGTCGCCGACTGCCACTACATGTTTGCCTTTGTGGCGATGGTGGGCGACTACTTAAGCGACAAGGCTATCTACGCGGCGGTGCTCGGCGGGTGCGTCTCAAACCTCATCGCCATCGTCATGTTGCTACTAGAAAACAAAGAGAGTAATCACTCTTACCAAGACGAGTTTTAGCCATGAAAGTTCTCTTTTCGCCTAGCGAGGCAAAGCGTTTTGGTGGTGTTGTTTGTGATGAGTGTTGTTGCGAGCGTGAAATTCTCTTTGGCGAGCACGGTTTTCGGGCGCAAATTTTACAAAAATATCGCGAATTTTTGCTAAATTCGAATTTTAGCGAACTCTCAAAGCTTTTCGGTGTCAAAGCAGAGAGTGAGTGCGAGGCGTGGCGAGATGACTTTTTGCGTGGCGGCGAGAAAAAAGCCATCTTGCGTTACGCTGGCACGGCTTATGAAGCGCTCGGTTTTGAAAGTTTAGAAGGCGGCGCAAAAGAGTGGATAGAGCAAAATTGTCTCATTTTTTCAAATCTCTACGGCGTGGTGCGAGCGGGCGACAGAGTGGCAAATTACAAGGTTAAGCAGGGAGAGCGATTTTGCGAGCTGGACGTGGAGGCTTACTACCGTGCAAATTTTTCGCCGCTTTTGGACGAGTGGCTAGCTGGCGAAGATGTGATAGATTTGCGTGCGGGCTTTTACACCAAAATTTACCGCGTAAAAGGTGAGTGCATCGTGCCTGTTTTTTTGAAAAATGGCAAAAACATGAGCCACTTTGCGAAGTACTACAGAGGCGTGGTTTTGCGTGAGCTAGCAACTTGCGGTTGCGAAAGTTTTGACGACTTTTTGGGGCTTAAATTTGGAAATTTCAAATTTGTTAAAAGTGAGTGTGTAAAAAACGAGAGGCGGATTTTTTTTGAAGTTTGATTTTTAGGTTTTAGGAATTTAGGAATTTACAATTCTCAAAAAAGCAAAAACCAACGCCGTCATTTGCCTTGTGAGCGAGTAGAATCTTTAAATTTACAAAAAAGCAAATTTTCACAAATTCCGCATTCCGTTTTCCGTTTTCCGCATTCCGCAAGGCGACCGAAGAATCCCCTGAAATTTGATGAGGTAGAATCTTTGAAATTCGCTTTTTTGTAAATTTGACTTTTTACTCGCTCAAAAGGCGGGGGATTCTTCGGGCTTTCGCCATCAGGATGACAGCGATAACAGAAAACGGAATACGGAAATTTGCGAGCGGAGCGATTCATGGGGTCGCAGGGGCGAAAGCCCCCGTCCGCCCGTCCCGCTGCCGCTTACCTTTGAGCTGAAAGCGAAAAGGTAAGCGGTGGCGGGAGTAAAAAAAGTGTTAGCTTTTTGTTCGGAAAACTGAAAACTGAAAACGGAGAACAAAAAACGGAATTTGTGAAAATTTGCTTTTTCATATTTTTTATTTTTTTGGTAAAAAAGCTAACGCTTTTTTTGTAGTCCCTCGCCACATTTTCTTTTCGCTTTCGTCTCAAAGAAAATGTGGCGAGGGACGGGCGGACGGGGGCAAAGCCCCTGCGACCCCGTTCGGAAAACTGAAAACTGAAAACGGAATGCGGAGAACAGAAAACGGAATTTAGACAATATAAAACGGAGAACAGAATTTGTAAAAATTTGCTTTTTTGTGAATTTGGCTTTTTACTAGGAAAAAACAAAATGCAAAAAAAACAAAATTTTTAATATCCACAACTTACACGAATTTAAGAGATATAAAAGCCTCTTTTCGATACATTAAACCATAAATTTCACAAAAAACAAATCAAACCACTTTGGAGGTCTCATGAATAAACTCGGTTTCTACTCTATCGTCCTCTTGACGATAAATTCTGTCATCGGCACAGGCATTTTCCTAAGTCCTGGCGGCGTGGCAAAACTAGCGGGCTCGTTAGCACCGCAAATTTATATAGCAGCGGCGATTTTTGCCGCTGTGCTTTCGGTTACCTTTGCTAGCGCGTCAAAATACGTAGTAAAAAGCGGCGCTGCTTACGCCTACTGCACGGCAGGTTTTGGCAAAAATGTAGGGCTTTACGTGGGCGTTACGCGTTTTGTCGCAGCTAGCATCGCGTGGGGCGTGATGGCGACAGGGGTCATAAAGGTAAGTTTGCAAATTTTAGGGCTAGACAGCGCCGACATGACGCTAGTAACTGTGGGCTTTTTGGTGCTAATGGCGGTGCTGCTTTTGGTAAATTTGTTTGGACCAAAATTTTTCGCTTTTGTATCAAACCTCTCCACTATCGGCAAACTTTTAGCACTTTTCATCACCATTTTTGCGGGCATTTTTCTCATTCTAACAAGCGAAACAAGCGTGGCTAGCGTGGAGTCGCTCACAAAGCCAGACGGCTCGCCTTTGGTAGCGCCTATGGACTTTGGCACGTTTGTAACGGCACTCATCGCTGCATTTTACGCCTTTACGGGCTTTGAGAGCGTGGCAAGCGGCGCAAGCGACATGAAAAACCCACAAAAAAACCTCCCACGTGCCATTCCACTCGCCATCGGCATCATCGCGCTCGTCTATTTTGGCATCATTTTAGTCGCCATGAACATAAACCCGACAGCGATGGTAACGTCAAAAGATGTAGTCGTGCTAGCCAGCGTCTTTGAGAATCCACTCATCGCAAAAGTGATCATTTACGGCGCTTTTGTCTCTATGTTTGGCATAAACGTAGCCGCATCTTTTCACACGCCGCGCCTAGTAGAAGCCATGGCAAACGAAGGGCAGATTCCAGCACTTTTTGGCAAGCGAAACAAAGCAGGACTTCCGCTAAATGCATTTTTGCTAACGGCAGTTTTTGCCATCGTCATTCCGATGGCGTTTGAGTATAGCATGCGTGGCATCATGATCATCAGCTCCATCTCGCGTTTTGTGCAGTTTGTGCTGGTGCCTGTGGCGGTCATTTTGTTTTTTTACGGCAAGAGCAAAGAGGCGGTGCTAGACGCGCCAAAGAGCTTTTTGACAGATGTAGTTTTTAGCGTGCTTTCGCTAGTTTTAACACTTTTGCTACTCGTCAAATTTAACTGGGTCGGGCAGTTCTCAAAAGTAGTCGATGGCGTAAGTGTCGCCAACTGGTATGCCATCACGGCGATGGTTTTAGGCTACGTGGTCTTGCCTATTTTTGTCTACAAATTTAACAAAAGGAGTCTCAAATGAGAATGATAGGAATCACGACAAATATCTTAAAAGATGGCAGCGGCGTTTTTGCCAACTACGAGCGGGCGTATGTAAACAGAGACTACATAGAGGCGGTGCTTTCTAGCGGTGCTGTGCCTGTGCTACTGCCCATAAATTCAAATGTAAATGTTTTAAACGCCTTGCTAGAAAAGGTTGAAGGCGTGGTTTTTTCTGGCGGTTATGACGTTAGTCCGCTTTTTTACGGCGAGGAGCCGAGTGCGAAACTGGGCGAGGTTTTGCCAGAAAGGGACAGAGCGGAGGTGTTAGTTTACCGAATTTGTCGCGAACGAGGGCTGAAAATGCTAGGCATTTGTCGTGGAATGCAGTTTTTAAACATAGCAAATGGCGGGAGTTTGTGGCAGGATTTGAGCGAGATGGAGGGCGTTACGGGGCGGCTTTTAAAACACGCACAAGCCCAAACGCCAAATTTGCCTACACACTCGGTGCGAATTTCGCGTGAGAGTTTGCTTTATAAGATTCTCCGTGAGGACGAAATTTTTGTAAATTCGTTTCATCATCAGGCGGTTTCTAGGCTAGGTGAGGGGCTAAGCGTGAGTGCGGTGGCAAAGGACGGCGTGGTAGAGGCGGTGGAAAACGTGGAGCAAAAGACACTTTGTGTGCAGTGGCATCCAGAGATGATGTTTAGGACAGACCCAAACGCAAAGAAAATTTTTGACTTTTTTGTAAAGTGGTGAGCGTGTGCGGAGTGCGTTTGGATTGCGGAGTGCGGAGCGATTTAAGGGGTCG
>DCIZ01000112.1:2795-6757 GCA_002317305.1 Campylobacter sp. UBA1713 | reverse complement strand
GGTTTTTTAGAGGTGCCCTAAAATCTTTCTTGCCATCTCAATGTCGTTTGAAATTTGGGTTTTTAGTTTTAAAAGGTCGTCAAATTTGCGGTTTTCTCGCATAAATTTTACAAATTCAAAACCAACTTCTTCGCTACTACAAAAACACCTCTCCGCACTTTCAAAATCTTCCAAAACGTGAATTTCTACACTAAAATTTCCATCTGTCGAGAGACGATTCCCCACGAAACAGACCGCTTTTAACTTCTTATTTTCAACTATACAAAAACCCGCATAGACCCCAAAACGAGGCAACAAAAATTCGCCCGTTTGCAAATTTAGCGTAGCAAAAAGCTCCCTGCCGCCAAGCCCCTGCCCACTGACGACCTCGCCAAAAACGGCGTAGTTTCGTCCCAAAAATTCCGCCGCTTTTGCCACTTCGCCACTAGTCAAAAACTCACGCACAGAGGAGCTGTGAACGGGCGAGTCGCCAAGCGAAAAAGCGTCTACACAGATGACTTTTTTGTTTTGTTTTTTGCTAGAATTTTCGCAAAACAAGCGTGCCAAATCGGCGACATTTGAGCCTCTTTGAAAACCAAATTTAAAGTCGTAACCGACTATGATTTTTTCTAAATTCAAAAACTCGCTTTTCAAAAATGCTACAAATTCAGCACCGCTTAAATTTTTTAATCTTGAGAGTTCGTAGAGAAAAAACGGCTCATTGCAAAAATTGCCAAAGTGTTTTATGGGTGTTAAATTCTGCCCCGCACTGATGACAAAAAGTGCGCCAGTTTTTTCGTTTTTGTCAAAATTTTCGCCATTTTTGCCACTGTTTCCAAGCTCTTTTATGAGGCTTTTGTGCCCGAGGTGCAACCCGTCAAAACGCCCAATAGCCAAACTTTTTACACTTGATTTGTCCATTTTTTTCCTTTTTTGTTATAAATTTAGTTTTATTTATGGATTTGTGATAACCGCAAATTTCCGCACTCCGCCATCTGTATTCTGAACGCACTCCGCACATGCTCCATATTTCACACCTTGCTAACCGCCACAATGGCGTTGTCGCCACCAAAAGCAAAGCTAGTAGACGCCGCACTTTTGACCTCTTTTTTCACCTCGCCACGCACCAAATTTAGCCACTTAAATTCGCACTCATCTTCAAAATTTTCACCGTCCAAAACCTCACCACCAAAGCCACCAAAGCCACCAAAGCCACCAAATTTATGTTCTGGCAACAAAACTTCGCCACCTTCCATCACCAGCCCAGCGCACAGCAGAGCCTCGACCGCACCACTTGCGCCCAAAGTGTGCCCGCCGAGCGTGCTTTTTGTCCCGCTCACAAAAGTCGCACCGCTCACCACGCCACACGCCTCGCCACGCCGCACCAGTTCTGCCTCCATCTCATCGTTTGCTTTTGTCGCGGTTGCGTGCAAATTTATGTAGTCAAAACCGCCAAATTCGCCCCCGCCAAAGCCCGCACCAAAGTCAGCACCAAAAACCTGCCTCGCCACTTCGCGCAAGAGTTCCTCGCCGCCCTCGCACCCCTCCTTTGGTTTTGTGATGTGAAAGGCGTCGTTGTTGCTCGCAAAGCCCGCCACGCGCACGCCACGCGCTTCGCCACTCACCACGCAAAGCCCCACGCCTTCGCCCAAATTTACGCCGCAACGCTTTACGCTCATGGGGCGCATGGGCTCGCTGCTTAAAATTTCAAGCGAGTCAAAGCCGTTTATGGTGAGCGAATTTAGGCTGTCTACGCCGCCGCAAACCACCGCATCGCAGACGCCGCTTTTCACGAGGCGGTCAGCCATCATGAGCGCTTTTGCGCCCGAAGTGCAAGCAGACGAAACGCCCCAAACCATCGCCACGCCGCCACTTTCGCCGCCTAGCAAGTGTGCTAAGAATCGCGCCGGGTTGTCATGGGCGGCGCGCTCGCAAAAAAGCGCCTCATCGCACGCTGGCTCTTTGAAATTTTCCTCTATCGCCGTTACTGTCGTGCCTATGACGACGCCTATTTTTTTGCCTGCTTTTTGGTGTTTTTCCACCTCGCTTTTTAACGCCAAAAACGCCGTGTAAAGAAGCTCGTTTGTGCGACTGACAAATTTAAGTGGCGTGTTTTTTGGTAGCGTTTTTGTTTTTGCGACACTGCCGAGCAAGAACTCTTTTTTGCCAAAATCTTTTCTTTTTTGTAGCGTGCCAGTAAGCACGAAAAGGTCATTGATGTAGCTCATACGCACTCCAATCGTTAAAATTCACGCTCTTTTCGCCTCTGTTGATAGCTGCTAGAATCGCCTCAAAAAAGGGCTCGAGCTCGCCAGTTGGTGGCAGAAATTTGTCGTTTTTAAATTTGCCGTTTTGCAGGGTTTTTGCAGCAAGCGGCGTGCCAAAGCCGTCAAAAAGTGCGAAGTGGTAGGTCTCGCCGTTTTTTGAGATGTGAAGCGTTTTTGTCTCGTTGTTTTGTGTAACGCTAAACGACTTGACGGTGAAATTTGCGGTTTGTTTTGTTGAATTTGTGCTGTTTTGTTGGTTTTTTGCCACATTTGTGTTTAAAAGCGAGCAGCCAGTCGCAAAAAAAGTCGCAAAAAAAACGCACAAAACGCACAAAAAAGATGAGAAAAAGAGAGGAATTTTACGCATTTTTAGCCTTTTGTTAAATTTGATTTTGGTATTATAACGACTTTTAAATGAAAAAATCTTAAAATGGTGGAGAAGTTTTGTGAAATGTTTTTTTGTGGGAAAAAATGGCGAAGTCGAGGAGTGTTTTGAGGGCGATTTTTTTGAATTTTGTGAATTTGGCGAGTTTAAAACGCGTGTAAAGTGTGCTTTGGGCGATGGTAAATTTGTCGTTTTAGTAGAAAAAGTCGTCTCAAGCGGGTCGGTCGGGTCGGTTGGGTCGGTTGGGTCGGTTGGTTCGGTTGGTTCGGTTGGGTCAAAAAGGGCGGGGCGAGTGGCAGTGTCAAAACCGCTAAAAACTCTGCTTTTGGCATGTGGCGCTTTCTCTGTTTGCGCTAGCTACACGGGCGAATTTGCGGCGGCTTTGGGCTCGGTTGAAAGGGCGGGGTTTGACGTGGAGGCGGTGAAGTGGCGCGACTTTTCGGCGTTGGCGGATTTTTGTTTTAGTAAAAAAGAACGTGAATTTGTGCTGGCAAAAACGGCTAAAAGTGGCGAAAAAGCGGGCGAAAAAACGTGCGATGAGGGCAGTTTTTTAAATTTGGAAAATTTGAATTTTTCTAGTGAAAAAAGTGGTGAATTTTGTGAAATTTACGGCGAGAAAACCGCTGTGAAATTTCTTTGTGTTTTTACAAGAAAAGAGGCGTTTGTAAAGCTTTTTTCTCTTACGTTTGGCGACATTGGCGTTTGCACTTTTGAGGTCAAGTGCCGTTTTTTGACTTTTGTTTTGGAGAAAGAAAAACTGGTTTTTAGCATTGCTTTTGAGTAGATATAAAATAAATAATTTACAAATATTAAATAAATAGTCAAACAAAAACGCCGTCATTCTGAGGGCGGAAGAATCCCACGCCTTTTAGGCGAGTAGAATCTTTAAAATTCACGAAAAAGCGAATTTGTAGATTCTACTCCTTCAAATTTCAGGGGATTCTTCGTTAGGCTTTCGCCTCCCTCAGAATGACGGCGGTCTGTTTTACAAGAAACATCGGCTAACGCCGAGCACTTCGCTTGTTTTAGCTTTTTCGAATTTTGACGAATTTCCGTTTTCTGTTTTCCGCACTCCATTCTCCGTTACCGCCGTCATTCTGAGGGCGGAAGAATCCCACGCCTTTTAGGCGAGTAGAATCTTTTAAATTCGCAAAAAAGCGAATTTTTAAAATTCATGCATTTTCGCCCTAGCAATGCGTGGGATTCTTCGGTCGCTAAACGCTCCCTCAGAATGACGGCTACGCACCGCTTTTTCGAATTTTGACGAATTTCTGTTTTTTGCTCTCCGTTTTCCGAACAAAAAGCTATCGCTTTTTTATAGTCCCGCCGCC
>DCIZ01000112.1:574-2777 GCA_002317305.1 Campylobacter sp. UBA1713 | reverse complement strand
TAAATCTCAAAAGAAAACGGCGGCGGGACAGGCAGACGGGGGCGCTGCCCCTGCGACCCAGTTCAGAGTGCGGAGTGCGGAAAACAGAAAACGGAATTTGCAAAAATTTGCTTTTTCTCGAATTTGACAATCGATAATTTAACTTCTCACTTCTCACTTCTCACTTCTCACTTCTCATTTTTTCGAATTTTCACAACCGTATCGTCAAACGTCTTGCTTTCAGCCCAAACCTCATAGCTACCAGCCAAAATTTCCCCCACCACCACCACAGGCGAGAGTGAAAAGGGCGGGCAAATTTGCGACCTCACAAAGAGTTCGTCTTTTAAATTTGGCGGATTTTTGCAAAGCTCACCGACACTTTTGTAACCAAAACCGCCCAGTTTGTTAAAACTCTCTAAACTCATCAACTTCACGCACTCTTTTTGAATTTCGGCAAAACCGCCACCGCCAGCACCGCCGCAGTCGCCATTTACCGCAAATTTCACATGTTTGTTCAAAAACGAATAAAACAAAAAGTAACTCTCCACCACACGCCCGTCAAAGCTCACGCCACCACGAAGCAAGCGGTAGTTTAGCACCTTTTCACGCACAAGCTCAAACGAAATGTTTTGTTTTTGTAAAAAAGCAACCTCCGAAAACACCTGCCTTCTTGCCTCGACCGAGCCCGTTTGTGCCTGCCTGCCAAGCGGCTCAAAAAGCTCCGTGCAAAATTCGCCGTGTTGTTTTACGAGTGCATGAACGCAACCGCAGTAGTTTTGGTGGTATAGTTGCGCCTCTTTTGCGAGTGTAAACTGCTCATTTGTGCCGCCGTTTTTGCGAAAATCTTCGACCACCGCTTCTAACCCAAATTTGCCCGCTGCCACTGCTAGTGCGTTTCCGAGTTGTGAAAGGCTCTTTTTTGGGCTCATCAAAAGCGTTGTGGTGAGTTTGCGGCAGCCCATTTCGTGCGCAAGTCGCGCAGAGTGTGCCATGCGAAAGTCAAAGCAAAAGGCGCACCTCTCGCCGCGCTCGGGCTCGTTTTCTAGTCCTCGTGAGCCAAAAAGCCACGCTTCGTCCTCGTAGTCGCCTTTTACAAGCTCGATTCCTAGCTGTTCGCAACTTCGTTTGACATCCTCGTAGCGAAGTTCAAATTCGCTTTTTGGGTGAATGTTTGGGTTGTAAAAAAAGCCCGTGATGTGTTCGTTTGGGAATTTTTCTTTTAGTTTTTTGAGAAAATAATGGCTATCAACGCTGCAACAGATGTGAACTAACATGTGAATCCTTTGTTTTATTTTGGTTATATAAATTTAACGAATTTTTGCCCTTGACAAATTTTTAAGCCTATTTTAGCTAAAATGTTTGATTTTAACTTAAATTTAAAGAAAAAAGATGAAACTTTTAGGATTGGAACTGCTCAAAAACAAAAAAAATCTCCTCGCATTTTCGCACGGCACAGACTCCACTGCGCTTTTTCACCAGCTCGTTTTGCACGGTGTAGCCTTTGACGTGGCACTTTTAAACTACAAAACGCGTGCCACTAGCGATGAGGAGGCGGCTTCGGCTGGCGAGCTTTGCGAGCGTTTTGGCAAAAAGTTTTTTTGTAAAGAGGTTTGTGGTTTGGGTGCGGCGAATTTTGAAAAGCGTGCCAGAGATGAGCGTTATGCGTTTTTTCGAGAAATTTGCTTGCGTGAGGGTTATGTAAATTTGGTTACAGCGCACAATCTAAACGACAATTTTGAGTGGCTTTTGATGCAACTTTCGCGTGGCAGTGCGAATTTGTGCGGGATGCGTGTGGCGAGCGAGCGAGATGGTTTTTGTGTGGTGAGACCGCTTTTGCAGACGTCAAAACGGGAGATTCTTTTGTTTTTGGAGGAGCTGGCAAAACGCGGCGAGCGGTTTTTTTTGGACGAGACAAATTTGCAAAATATACATTTTCGAAATGAAATTCGTGCTGAATTTGCTACGCCTTTTTTAGCGAAATTTGAAAATGGTGTAAAAAAATCGCTTTTTTTGTTAGAAAAAAACAGCAAATTTGATGAGAAATTTGAATTTGAGTGTGGCGGTTTTTTTGTTTGTAAAGGTTTGTCAAAAGTAGACAAAGCGTGCAAACGGCTCGGCGTGGTGATGAGCGAAAAGACACGCGAGGAGGTAAAAAAAGGCGACTGCGTGGTGGGGCACAAGGTAGCGGTGGTGCGGTTTTTGGCGTTTGGGCAGGAGCGTGGGC
>DCIZ01000112.1:182-546 GCA_002317305.1 Campylobacter sp. UBA1713 | reverse complement strand
GTGGGCTGGAGCGTGGCGAGTTTTTTTTGGTAGCACCTTTTGAAAAAGTGGAGGCGAAAAAAACGGCTAAAACGGCTAAAACGGCTGAAACGGCTGAAACGGCTGAAACGGCTGAAACGGCTATGTCTAAAAAAACAAAAGAGAGGTTTCGTGTGGCGAAAATTCCGCCACTTGTGCGTCCATTTTTGTCAAAAAACGAAGAAATTTTTGAAGCGTTTTTGGCGTGGGTTAAGGCAAATAGGTAAATTTGCGAATTTATAAAATATGTCTATGACAAATGAGGCAAAAATGTAAAAAACGAATGGATTTAAAAAATAATATAAAATAAAAAGATAAAAAAATGGAGCGGGAAACGAGATTCGAA
>DCIZ01000112.1:0-145 GCA_002317305.1 Campylobacter sp. UBA1713 | reverse complement strand
TGCTCTACCCCTGAGCTATTCCCGCTTGTAAAATAAATGAGCCTGAATTATAGCTAAAAAAACTTAAATTTTACTTAAATTTTAGGATTTAGGTTTTAGATATTGTGATTCTCTGTAATAGACAAACAAATTCACAAAAAAGCAA
>DCIZ01000077.1:5678-25850 GCA_002317305.1 Campylobacter sp. UBA1713 | reverse complement strand
GTATTTGACGAATTTTAAGGTAAAAATATACGAAAACAAGCGAAGCGCTCGGCGTTAGCCGATGTTTCCTTAAAACAAACGAAAAAGCAAGCCACCAACTTCCGTTAAATGGTTTTTTAGAGGTGCCCTCAAATTTGACGATATCACAAATTTACAAAAACAAAAAGGAACAAAAATGAGAGTTATATTAGCCATCTTCACCGCCATTTTCATAGCAGGCTGTGCCATAAAGTCAGACTACGAGGTAAAACAGCTAAGCTACGCTGAACCTTCGTGGTATAAAGGCTACGAGGACGCACAGCTAGAACTTTTAGTAAGAAAGGCACTAGAAAACAACAAAGATATAAAAACCGCCGTGCTAAATTTGCAAACCGCGCTTTTAAGTGCTGGGCTAAAAAAGTCCGACTTTCTGCCTTCGCTAAACGTCGGGGCGAGCGCTAGCGTTAGCCGCGACCTAAACGCCCAAAACGGCTGGGGCAAAAACTTCGCCGCATCGCTGTCGTTAAGCTACGAGATAGACCTCTTTTTGCGTGTATATGACGGCTACGAAAGCGCATTTTGGAGCGCAAAAAACAGCGAAGCGACACTTGCAGCACTTCGCCTAACGCTCATAAATTCAGTCGTGAGTGGCTATTTTAATGTCGCCTACCTAAACGACGTGCGTGCGAATTTGGAGGCAAATCTCGCAAATCAAAAAAAACTTCTTAACATCGCCGAACAAAAATACCGTCTCGGAAGTGGCGATGCACTCGCCGTTAGTCAGGCGCGTTCAAACATCTTTTCGCTACAAAACCAGCTTTTTGAGAACTCACGAAGTCTAGCAGAGAGTAGCGAAAGTTTGGCGAATTTGGTGGGCGAGCGTGTAAATTTACCAAAGGCGACTTTGGCAAATGTAAAACTTCGTGGCGTTAGTTTAGACGCGGTTGGTTACGAGCGACTTTCAAAACGCCCAGATGTAAACGCCGCAGCTGCCGCGCTAAACGCGGCGTTTTACGACTACAAAGCGAGCGTGAAAAGTCTTTATCCTAGCATTACCATCGGTGCGAGTTTAGGCAAGAGTGGCGAGCGAGTTCAAGACGCCTTTGGGTTTAGCATGTTTAACGGGAATTTGCAGATAAATTTGCCTTTTTTGAACTATCATAAAGTGAAAAACAACGTGAAAATTTCGGAATTTTCGTTTGAAAAACAGCGAATTTCTTACGAAAGCGCTTTGAGCGAGGCGGCAAACGAAGTGGTAAAATACGCGAAATTTTGGGAGCTAGACAAAGAGAGGGCGGCAAATTTGGCGAAAATGGAGGCAGAAGACCGCAAAATTTTAGCCATCTACACCGAGCGTTACAGATATGGAAAAAGCGAATTTTCATATGTGGTAAATGCGCAAAATTCACTTCTTTCTACGCAAAATTCGCTTTTGGCGGCAAAACAGCGTTTGCTGAGCGATGAGTTGGCTTACTTTAAGGCGATAGGCGAGTGATGCGTTTTTTTTGTGCGTGTTGCGTGCATGCATGCGGCGTTTTGCGTGCCTGTCGCTATGGTTTTGCGGTGCGGCGTTTTATGTGTGGCGTTTTGTGTGAGTTTTGCGTGCCTGTCGCTATGGTGCGGCGTGTGTGAGTTTTGCGGTGCGGCGTTTTGCGTGCCTGTCGCTATGGTTTTGCGTGTGCGGCGTTTTGTGTGCCTGTCGCTATGATTTGGCGTGTGTGCGTTTTGCGTGCCTGTCGCTATGATTTGGCGTGTGTGAGTTTTGCGGTGCGGCGTTTTTTTGGTGAGACGTGTTTTTGGCGCAGTCTGATATGTCAACTCCGCTTCGCCCGTTTAGCTTTTTGCGTTTTTTTTGCATTTTTACGCCTTTTTCGCTCACTAGTTTTTAGCTTTTTTGCTTTAAATTTTAGCTTTTGCGTTTAGCTCTTTTTACTTCTCACGCTGTTACTTTTTGGGAATTCCAACTCCAGTAAAGTTTGGAGAGCCAAAATAAGCAAATTTACCAGTCAGCAAAGAGTCCGCCCATATTTGCATCGTCAAATTTGCTTTCGCTACTTTTTTCTACAAATTTATCGCCACCACACTCACAAACAAAAAGCACCTCTTTGTGCCCGTCAAATTTGGTTTTGCCCGCATTAAATGGCTCAAAGTCAAACTCGCACACGCTAAGTCGCCCGAATTTTTGTAGCACCTGCGAAACCTGTGAAAAGCTCACGCGAATGTTGCTCCTAGCATTTGCGCTAGTTGTGTTGTTGTAAGTAACCGCCAAAATCTTACACTTTTTAGCCAAAGTCGCCACCAGCTCCTCAAAAGCCGCCGCCGCGCCCATCGTGCAATACTCACTCAAATTTTCCGCCATTGGCTTTTTCGCAACGCCACTAAGCTTTGGTTTGTCGTTTTTGGCTAGCGTTTCTAAAAAATGGTAACACCTGCTGTATTGCCTCGAGTTATAAGGCGGGTCAATAAACGCCACGTCCAACGCCATGTCCGCACGCAAAAGCTCCTTTGCTAGTAAATTTGCGTCCTTTTGTGCCACCACAACCTGTTTGGCTGGCTTCTCGTTTTTCTCGTTTTTATCTTTTTTGTCTAACCAAAGCGGCAAAATAAGCTCAAAACGAAATTTGTCGCTCGTCTCAACTCGCCTAAACGCATCGTAGTGCCCGCACGTGTTGGCAACTCGGTCAGCGCTATAAAGCAAACTCGCCAAAAGCACGTAAAATTCGCTTTTACATATCTCGCCACTGCTAAAAAACTTGTCCAAAGTGTCGCGAATGAGCCCTATTTTGCTCGCATCGTTTTGACTAAAAAAGCTACCGCCAAAATTTTCACCAAAGAAATTTTCGCTTTTTTGTTTTTGTGCCATTTCGTTAAGGCGTTTTGCGATGAGTTCAAGCCTCGAAAAGTCGCCGTTAAATTTAAAAAAGCCGTTGAAAATGACAAAATTTGAGTAGAGTAGGTCGTTTAAAATGAGCTCTGAAAATTCGCTTTTTCTCAAAAAATGCTCGCCCACCACGCCCGTTCCGCTAAATGCATCAAAAAAAACGCCATCTTTTAGTCCGCACAAAAACGGCGAAAGCGCCTCGTCTAACTGGCTCAAAAGTCGCGTTTTTGCACCGAGATATCTGCGATTTGCTAGCTTAAACATAGCTTTGCCCTCCGAAACGCCGCACCTTTGGATGCACCTCATGCTCATACCAGCGACTTCCCCAAATGTCTTTACTAGCCAAAACTTCACGAAAACATAGCTGCCAAAAATCTTTGTAACTCAAATTTGACACCAAAATGCATACCAAATCGTCCGTGCAAAGTGGCAAAATTTGCATGCCACTTAACGCAAATTTATCGTTTTCAAAATGCGTCCAAAGCCTCGCACGAAAGTCGTTTAAGACGTTGCGGTCAAGATACGGCGCCAGAAAAATGCCATAAGTCGCACTCGCCTTGTCTACGTTACCACTTGCCATCTCCGCCAAAATCATCGTGCCTAAATGCCTCGAAACACTCTCCATCTCGGCACGGCGTTGAGTGCTTTTTTCTGTTAAAGTTGCCTCAACCATCAAGCTATGATCGCCAAAGTCAAAAGCCATGTCAGCACCGCCGCCAACTGCATGAGACTTTGGCAAAAGGTCGGTGTCCAGACTAAGTCCCGCCTCAAAAAGTCTATGTGGCTCATTTGTGATGTAAACCCACGAAAGTGCGACCATATATTCAAAAATCGTTGGAATTCTTGCGTCATTTACCATTTCGTTTATTTTTTTGTCGTTTTGTCTATTAGAAAAAAGATGCAAAATCTCCAAAACACGACTTTTTGTAAATTTGTTTTCGAGTAATTTTTTGAGTTTTTCAAATTTTGAGTTTTTCAAATTTTGAGTTTGTTTTTGAAAATCACTTTCAAATTCGGAAAGCAAATTTTCGCTAACCACTTCATTTTTGATTATTTCTAGGATTTCGTTTCGTCTGTTGCTACGTAAAATTTCTAAAAAAACGCTGTTTAGTTTGACTTCGTTATTTTCAAATTCAAAAAGTCCTGTCAAATTTAGATAACGCCTATTTAAGTCGCCATAATCTTTTAAGTTTGAGTTTATCCGCTCGTTTCGTATGAGTGTGTAGAAATTTGTGGCAAAATTTTCACTTAAAGTAAAATGTTTTAATTCAGCCAAATTTTGCTCCAAATTCACATCTAAAATTTTGTTTTTAACGATAAATTTAAGATATTTTTTCTTAAATTCACGCTCTGGCTCTTGTTTTGTGTTGAGAAAATCACGCAAAATCGTCTCGTCTCTGCTAGTTCTAAATTTGCAAAAAACGTTTTCTAAAATTTGATAAATTTTTTCGTTTTGCTTGTCGCCTTTTGCCGTTTTAAAATACTCTCCTTTAAATTTACCATCGTTAAAATCGCTTAAAAATCTCTCCAAATCTTTATGATAAAATTCTGAAAAATTTGCCATTTTACTCCAAAATAAAAATTCCGACTCGTCTTTAAAGTTGCATATCAAAGGCAGAAGTAAAAATTCGTCCCAACTCATCACGCCATTTTTTATATAAAAAATGTCAAGATATTTCAAAAATAAATTTGAATATTTGTTGCTATTTAGCAAAGATTTTACAAAAAACAAAGAAATAAGGTCAATTTCTAGCAGCTTGTTCTGTTTTTTAAATGCTTCACTGTTTAAAAGTTGCAAAAATTCATGCCCATTTTGCGTTATCTTTTTGTTTTTTCGGTCAATCAAGCCAAAATATTCCAAGGGAGAAGATTTAACTCTAGCATCTTTTGTGCCAAATTTTTTTGTTTCATCTGACGAATTTAAAAGTCCATACTCTCTGAGTTTTAACTCGTATTTCATCTGAAGCACCGAATCGTCTTTCCAATCGTCGCATTTGTCAGAATTTGCAAAAAGTTCTTCAAAAATCAAAATTTGCATTTCGAAATTGTAGAGAATATCTGCAACTCTCAAACTTGTATTGCCAAAATATTTATATAAAATAAAATCGCTCATCGCTTATTCCTAAAAATTTGTAATCAAAACTTCCCGACTCGCCGTTCTTTGTCTGTGATATGAACAATTTTTGTATGAAAATTCTAGCTTTCGCATACAAAAATCGTGCTCACTCACCCACTTTTGAAGCTTCTCATGTGTTTTTCCTCTATGTTCCAAAACGTTTGAAAAAGCAAATTTTATCTTTTTTTCATCTAGTTTTAATATAAATTCAAAAAGTTCCATTTCGCTCTTCTCGCACCACGTGGCATTGTAGGTGGCATTTGCTAAAAAATAAGGTGGATCAAGATAGATAAAAACGCTATTTTTATCGCTTTTTTTTAGTGTACTAACTAGCGCATCGATGTCAAAAGCCCGAAAATCTAAATTTAAAATTTCAATATTTTTTTCGTGCAAAGCTTTACAAAAAGCTTTGGTTTTTTCTCGCATCTTGGCGTTAAAATCACGCTTGCCACACGGCAAGTTAAATTCGCCTTTTTGATTAAAACGAATTTGATTGTTAAAAGAAAAAATAATAAGCAAAAAAAGCAAAAGCGGCTCTTTTGTCTTGTTAAACTCAAGCTTTAATGCCTCAAAACCATCTTTGTTAAATTTGCCAACACCAGCAGAAGAGTTGCAGCCGTAAAAAGAGTAGCCATTTTTTGCCGTATCACTCAAACCGAATTTTGAGATATTTCGGTCGCACTCATCTAAAATATCTGTGCGATTTTGTAGCATTTTTAAGACAGAAACAAGCTCGCGACTTTTATCATTTAGGACGATTTTTTTAGCATTTGCATTTACACCGACAACACCGCCACCACAAAAAAGATCGACAAAAATAGCACTCTTTTGATGTGTGTATCTAAAAATTTCACCCAAAAGTTTAAATTTTGAGCCAGTATAGTTAAGTGGCGAATTTATCATGTTTAACTCCAAAAAATTTAAGGCATCCCTATAAAGATGCCCTTTGTTTTGTCGCTACTCGCCTGTGCTAGCGTTCATCTCGCTTTTTGCCTCGATGCCTAGCAGTCCAAGTCCTACTCGAATGGTGTTTGCCACCACCGCAAAGAGCTTCAAAAGTGCACGCTCGTTTTGGCTACCCAAAACGCGGTTTTCGTTGTAAAATTTGTGAAACATGCCGCTAAGATTTTTCAGGTAGTCCGCTAGCTTGTGAATTTCTCGTTTTTCAAAAGCATCTTCTAAAACCTCTGGCAAAAGCAACGCCTCAAAAAGCAAATTTCCCGCCTCTGTGCTCATCTCGCCACTCATCTCGCCATCAAACTCAAACGCGCCAAAATTCACGCTAGACAAATTTAACCCCGCCTTTTTAAAGAGTTGATGCACGCGTGCGTGTGCGTAGTTTATGTAGAAAACGGGATTCGAGCTGTCTTGTTTTTTGAGACTCTCCACGTCAAATTCAAGGCTTGTGTTGTTTGACTTGCTCACAAAAACAAAACGCAACGCGTCGCTACCTATCTCGCCCAAAATGTCGCTCATTAGGATGGCGTTGCCCGCTCGTTTGCTCATTTTGTAAGGTTTGCCATCTTTTAACAAGCTCACCATCTGCATGAGAATCACCTCCAGTCGCTCCTCGTCGTAGCCCAAAAAGTGAACTGCCGCTTTTATGCGTGGAATGTAGCCGTGATGGTCTGCCCCCCAAATGTTTATGTAGCGGTCAAAGCCCTGCGCAAATTTGTCGCCATGATATACCGCGTCTCCTGCGAGGTAGGTCGGTCGTCCATCTTCACGCACGATGATTCTGTCGCTGTCGTCGCCGAGCTTACTCGAAGCTATGTAGGTCGCGCCGTCTTTTTTGTAGCACTCGCCACTCTCTTCAAAACGTGCCAAAGTGGGTGCAAGTGCGGGGTAAAATGAGCGCTCGCTCGCCCAGCTTTCGATGGTGATGCCAGCGTCTTTTAGGTCTTTTTTAATGATGTCAAGCACTATATCTTTGCCAAATTCAGCCAGCTCACCGTTGCGTGTTTCGTCCAAAAAAACCGCCTCGCCAAATTTGTCAAGCGCTGCTTTTGCGATGAATTCTATGTATTCGCCGCGGTAATATTTTTCGGGGTATTCGACCGTTTGAGAGAGCAAATTTTCGCGTGCCCAAAGTGAGATGGACGTGCCGAGTAGGTCTATTTGGTTGCCCGCGTCGTTTATGTAGTACTCCGTCTTTACACGCACGCCCAAGTGCTTTGCGATGCGTGCAAGCGAGTCGCCAAAAACCGCGCCACGCACGTGCCCTATGTGCAAAGGGCCTGTGGGATTTGCGCTGATGTATTCTAAAAAAAGCGAGCCTTTGTCTTTTGACAAATTCGAATTTTGGCTTGTTTTGGTTGTGCCAAAATTTTCGCCCGCGTTTAACGCCTCGCTAGCGCACCTCTCCAAAAAAGTCGTTTTTAAGCGAAAATTTAGGTAGCCATTTACCGCACTGACGTCAAAATTTGGGCTTTTAAATTTGGCTGCAAGCTCGTTTGCTATGAGCGCAGGGGCTTTTTTTAGCGACTTTGCAAGCCCAAAAGCAAACGGCGTGGCGTAGTGTGCTAGGCTTTTGTCTCGTGGTTTTTCGAGAACGAAGTCTGTGCCTAAAACCGCACGAATCTCTTCGTAGACTACACTCTTCATCACGCTTTGACCTCTGTCGCTGTCGGCTGTGCTGTCGCTGTTGTTGGCTGAACTGGCTGTGCTGTCGCTGTTGTCGCTTGTGCTGTTGTCGCCGTTTGGACTGGCTGGACAGGTTGCACTGGCGTCGGCGTAACCACCTCTGCTGTTACTTGTGCTGGTTGTGCTGGTGTTGCTGTCTCCGCTGCCTTTGTCTCATCGCTGTTTAACTCTTTTTTAAGCGTTTTTATGCTTTTGCCGATGCCACCAGCTAGCTCTGGAAGCTTTTTCGCACCAAAAAGTAGCACAATAACGACCAAAACTATCACCCAGTGCATAACGCTAAAACTACCCATTTGAATCTCCTTAAATGAAAATTCCAAATCTTAACGAAAAATAGCTTAAAATTGCAAATAAATTTGAGAGTAGGGCGAAAAATGTAAATTTAAGGTTTGATTTGTTAGAATCAAAATTCCATAAGTGTGGTTAAACGTGCTTGCGTTGAGAAGAAAGGCAGGTATAGACGATGAAGTGGGTCGAAATACTAACTTTAGTATCTTTGGTTCTGCAGATAGTTGTTGCGTTAATTCAGCTAATTAACTGATTAACGCTCCCCTAATATTTCTTAAAAGCGATTCTAGCGAAACCTCACTTAACCTTACCTTATGTGAAATTATCTTGACGCGTGGCACGGCGTGAGGGAGCTTAGCGTCGCTTTTACTCGGGCGATTTTGTCGCCCTTGTAAATTCTTTTTTTTGCTAATATTTTTAAAATCAAATTTATATTTAAGGTAAAATTCGTTAAAATCAAAATTCCATAAGTGTGGTTAAACGTGCTTGCGTTGAGAAGAAAGGCAGGTATAGACGATGAAGTGGGTCGAAATACTAACTTTAGTATCTTTGGTTCTGCAGATAGTTGTTGCGTTAATTCAGCTAATTAACTGATTAACGCATTATTTGTTAAACTTCCAAAAGCGATTCTAGCGAAACCTCACTTAACCTTACCTTATGTGAAATTATCTTGACGCGTGGCACGGTGTGAGGGAGCTAGCGTCGCTTTTACTCGGGCGATTTTGTCGCCCTTGTAAATTCTTTTTTTTGCTTTTTTCAGAGCGGACTGGTTACCTTTACTCACGAATCTACACAAAAACCACTACAACGCAAATTTACTCTCGTCAGAATTTACGTAAGCTAGATAACTCTTGTTAAAGAGGCGTTTGTAACACTCGGCGTAGCGTGGGTCTTCTTCTGAATTTACTAGACTCTCCACCGCGATCTTCGCACTCACCGCACTTGTCGGGTTTGAACTAGACTTCAAAGCGCCCAAAAACTTCGCAAAAAGCTCACGCCCCATCTTGTAGCCCATTAGCTCCTTTGCATAGACCAAAGCATCGCGCTCGAATCCAGAGTTGCCCACCACACTCGCTTCGTAAATTTGCGGCATGTTTACGTCGCCGCTTCCCTCTTGCAAAGCTAGCTTTTGTTCTACCAGTCCCAGCCCGCACGCCAGTCCGTAGACGATGGCGATGGGGTGCGGCGGACAGCCGGGCACAAAGACGTCGATGGGCACGATCTTGTCCGCACCGCCCCACACAGCATAAGAGTCGTGAAAAATTCCGCCACTGTTGCCACATGCCCCGATGCCGACTACTATCTTCGGGTCGGGCGCTGCCTCATAAGCACGCAAAAGCGGGTAATACATCTGTCTCGTAACAGGACCGCTAACTAGCAAAATGTCGGCGTGGCGTGGGTTTGCCACTAGCTTAAAGCCAAAACGCTCGGGGTCATACTCTGGCGTAATGGCACTAAAAATTTCTATCTCGCAGCCGTTGCAACCGCCGCAGTCGATTCGAAAAACGCTAAAACTTCGCCTAATGTTAAAAAGGTGCGCCAGTTTTGACTTTAAGTCGTTTGCGTTTTTTATGTCAGCAGGAACTTCATATGTCATTTTATTACCTCCAGTTCGTTTTTCGCCATTTTGTTTATGGTCGCCGTCCTTTTGCATGTAGGGCAGATGCCGAGCCACGTGCTCGTGTCGCGGTCTTTCAGTGTAGCTAGGTTTAGCTTGTCAGCGACGTGTTTTATAAAGCGAACAGACTTAAACTTTTCACCGCAAATTTGACAGCTTTGAGTCTCAAGCTCGCCTTTTTGCAAAAGTGCGGTTTTGTCAAATTTGACCGCTAGCTCAAATTCGTTACTTAGTGCTATAGCGCCAGTCGGGCACACTTCGTCGCAACGCCCGCAAAATATGCACCGCCCCGCGTCGTAGATCCAGTTTATCTTTTTTTCTGTGCTCCACTTTACTGTTATGGCGTTTGGTGGGCACGCCACGCCACACGAAGCGCAGCCGATGCAATGGCTGTAGTCGTAAACGGGCTTGCCACGAAACCGCTCGTCCATATCAAAAGGGACGGCAGGGTATTTGTGTGTAACGATGCCTGTTTTTTTCAAAATATCAAAAATTTTCATCTCTTTTCCTTTTTTTGCCGTTTTAAATTTGGTTTTAGTAAATTTGCATTTGTTTAAAATTTCTGTTCCATGCCGTCATTGGTTGCGAAGCGACCCGAAGAATCGCCAGCCTGGCGAGGGAGGAGAATCTTTAAATTCACAAAAAAGCAAATTTGTAGATTCTACTCGTTCAAAAGGCAGGGGATTCTTCGCTAGCGCTCAGAATGACGGCGTTTGTTCGGGCTTTTTTGACGTTTGTCAAATTTGTATAAAATGCGAAAAACAAAGCAAATTCACAAAAACCTAAATTTGCGCCAGCGCTTTTAGCTCTTTCTCGCTTATCACGCGACTCTTGCCACTTTTCACATCTACTAGCGTAACACGCTCGGTGCAAGAGTAACACGGGTCTAGGCTACACACTATGAGTGCCGCGTCTGCTATGGTGTTGCCCTGAAACTGAAAGCGCAAACTGCTCCAGTTGTTGTAGGTAGAGGCACGAACACGCCATCTGTAGACCTTTTGGGCGCTGTTTTGCATGAGCCAGTGCACCGCCTCGCCACGTGGCGCTTCTACTGTGCCTATGGCGTAGCTCCACGGCTTTACACGCCAGTTTTGTTGTGTTGCTATCTCGCCTTGTGGCAAAAGCTCCAAACACTGCCTGATGATGTTTAGCGAATCTAGCACCTCGCGGTAACGCACCACCTCGCGCCCGTAGACGTCACAACTCTCCTCGACAACAGGCGTAATTTTTAGCTTTTTCATAAAGCCGCTTGCGTGGTCGATGCGGTTGTCTCGCATGAATCCGCTCGACTTTATGTTTGGTCCCACTGGGCTAAAGTCGCGTGCTACTTGGCGACTCATGACGCCCACGTTTTTCCAGCGTCCCATTTGGCGTTTGTCCTCCATGACCACTTGCCAAATGTCTTTTAGCTCGCTCTCTACCTCGTCGCAAAGCTTTAAAGTCTCTTTTCGCTCTCTGTCTGTTATGTCTCGCCTAACGCCGCCGGGGATGATCATGCCGTAGGTTTTACGTGCACCAGTTAGTAGCTGTGCCATGAGCATCGTCTTTTCGCGGACTCGAAAGATGTGCATAAACGCCGTGTAGTTGCCCGTAACTTCGCACGCTAGTCCCATGTTTAGTAGGTGTGAGTGTAGGCGTTCTACTTCAGCAAATGTGATGCGAATCGCCTCTGCTCGCAAAGGAACTTCTATGCCAGCAGCCGCTTCTGTAGCTTTTGCGACCATCGTCGAGTGGCAAAAGCCACAAATGCCACAAATTCGCTCCGCCAAAAAACCCATCTGTGTGTAGTTCATGCGGTTTTCTGCTAGCTTCTCCATGCCTCTGTGTTGGTAAAAAAGCTTGTAGTCAGCGTCTACTATGGTGTCGCCATCGCAGTAGAGACGAAAGTGCCCTGGCTCGTCTGCTGTTACATGCAAAGGTCCCAAAGGGACGTCTGTGAGCTGGTCGCTCTTTGGGTGCAAAAAGGCATATTCGGGCTCATTTTCGTGCGTTGTAGGCGCTGGTCGCTCTTTGTAGTTGTAGTCTTTCAAAAGCGGGTGCGTGTCCGCTGGAAAGTCATCACTCAAAACTAGCCTTCGCTTGTCAGGCGCGCCTTCTGCCACCAGTCCAAACATGTCAAAAGCCTCACGCTCATACCAGCTACACGCAGGCACAAAAGGCGCTACACTCGGGTAGCTTTTGTCCTCTTGTGGAATGAGTGCTTTTACTGTTACGTAGCACTTCTCATCGTCAGCCACGTCGTCCCCAAAATTTTCGCCCGCTCGCCCTTTTCCGCCCTCCATCGAAAGCACGTAGTAGAGTGCAAAGTGTTTGTTTAGCTCACGCTCGTCATTTGCCACCATCGTAGAGAGCCAGCCGCCGTGCTTGTAGTAAAGCGCACTAACCGCTTCGGGCAAATTTGCCCTATCTACCAAAACCGTTACTTGATTCTCGCCTTGTCTTGTGCTTTCTAAAACCAGCGACCCAAGCTTTGCTACAAAAAGATCTCCTCTCATTTTGTTCCTTCCATCATCATACTTACACTTCTGTCTACCAAATTCCAAAAGCAGTCAAAATGGTAAAGTCCGAAGCTCACCACCAAAACCGCAAGCAAAATAAGCGGCAAATTCTCCCACAAACTCATCTCGCCTCTGTGTTTGACCGTGCCCACCTCGCGCCCAAAGCTCGCCAAAAAGAAGTGTGAAAAGTCCGCCACAAAGATGATGCCAAGCCCGATGGCAAAGACCACCGCCACCATCACCTGCCCGTTAAACAAAGCGCCCTTAAACGCCATGAATTCACTCACAAAGATGGCAAACGCAGGCACGCCCACGAGCGAGCAGATAGCCACGCCAAAAAGCACAGTCGTCAAAGGCGCTACATGAATCATGCCGCCCATTTTTGTCATATCTTTTGTCCCGTAAATTCGTGCTATGTTGCCCGTAGTCAAAAACGCCAAAGCCTTTGTAAAGCTGTGCGCTAGACAGTGAAAGACGCCAGCAGCTATGCCAAATTTGCCACCGACACCAAAAGCAAAAGCCACGACACCCATGTGTGCTATGGAGTGGTAGGCAAACATGCGTTTTACATCGTGCTGACGAATGAGAAAAAACGCCGCTACAAAGATGGTCAAAATGCCGCTAATGAGCATCATCGTCTCCACAAAGTCAGCGCCACTCGCCCGCAAAGTGAGTGCATAAAACCGCACGAGTCCTAGCATGGCGACTTTTAGCACGATTCCGCTAAGAAGTGCCGAAGTAGGTGCTGGACCTTGTGCGTGAGCATCTGGTAGCCACGTATGTGTCGGCACTAGCCCTGCTTTTGTGCCAAAGCCAATGAGCGCAAAGGTAAAAACCACCACCATCAAATTTGCATTTAGCCCGCCAGCGACACCAAGCAAATTTGAGAACAAAAAGTCATTTTTCTCGCCTAGCACGTTTTGTGCGCCGCCGTAGAGTAAGATGACAGCAAAAAGCGCAAAAGCCAAACCAACGCTACAAACGACTATGTATTTGTAAGCACTCTCCAAAGATTTTTTGTCGCTCAAAAGTGCCACCATGAAGACAGTAGCCAAAGTAGTCGCCTCAATAGCCGCCCACATGACGCCTATGTTGTTTGCTATGCAAGCAAGAACCATCGCAAACACCGCGACATGGCTCAAAGTCAAATTTAGCTTTGCTGCTTTTTGCTGTGCATGCCCGCTAGCCACCTCCCAGCCCAGGTAAGTCGGTGCGTAGAGTTGCGTGCAAAAGCCCGTTACACAAACGAGAAACAAAAACGCCGCCCCAAGCGCGTCCAAAAAGAGCATGTTGCCACACGCAAAGAGTGAAACGCCGCCTTTGTAAACTTGCCAAATGGCACAAAACATCGCCACCGAGCTAACAAGCGACCCTAACAGATGCACCAGCTTTGTCAAGCTTTTTGGGGCTAAAAAAGTAAGAACCGCACTCAAAAGCGGCAAAATTAGAATCCATTGTAAAATAGTCATCTTTTAACCCTTTAAATTTGTTGCGACACTAACGTCAAGCGTGCCATAAGCCTTAAAATACCTCACTGCCAAAAGGCTCATGATGATGACGGCAAAAACAGCATCGGTTAAGATGCCAAGCTCCACAAGCGCGTGAGCGTTGTAAGCACTCGCTGCAAGCGTAAGGTGGATGCCGTTTTCAAAAAGACAATAAGCCAAAATGTGTTTAACAAAAGAATTTCGTAACATAAAAGCACAAATTCCCATCATAAACAAAAAGATACTCACAAAAAAGCCAAAACCAAATTTAACTATGCCCGTTTGCTCTAGCACAGGACTAAGCGCCGCCGCTGCTGCTAAACTCACCGCTACACCTATGAGCGGCGAGAGTAGAAAGCCGCCCACTGGCTCCACTTCATGCACGACGCCTAGTTTTTTTATGGTAAAAAATATCACCGCTGGAACGACTACTACTTTTACCAAAAAGGCGACCACCGCCCAGTGCCTTAACGCCGTAGCCTCGTAGCTAGCGCTCATCACAAAAAAGAGAGTAACCAGCAAAGCGGTTTGGGCGACGTAGCTTATGAGGCTCAAACGAAGGCTTCTAAAACCAAAAACAGCAACCGCTGTAACCATAAGCAGAAAAAACAAAACTGTCATTTTACGCTCCTACAACATACAAACCAAGCGACAAAAGCGCCACGCCTATCATGCAGCCTGACTTAAATTTTAGGCTAGAGATGATTCTAAAACGCGGACCGAAGTTGTCTATTAGCACGCCACCGACCGTCATAAAAGCGACCAAAACGGCATTTGCTAGCAAATTTAAAAATTCATTACCCAAATTTAACGGCACAAAAAGCGAGACAAAAAAGCTCAAAACCGCCCACTGTTTTAGAATCATCGCCGTCTCAAAAAGCGCCAAGTCGCGCCCGCTATACTCCGCCAGCACGCCCTCTTGCACCTCCTGGTCAGCCTCTGCTATATCGAAAGGTTTTCTACCCGTCTCTACAAAACACGCCCACAAAAACGCCACCGCCGCTACACAAAAAGATGGCACGACGTAGCCGCAGTTTTCAAAAAGCACATTTCGAATCTCGACTAAATTTGTGCTACCAGCGTGAAAGCCGACTACTATTAGGCAGATGATGAGGACAGGCTCTACATAAAGCGATATGAGACACTCGCGTCCAGCACCCACGACCGCAAACGGATTCCCACTCTCCACACTCGCCACGCCAAAGACAAACCGCCACGCCGCTAAAAGATATACTATGACAAAGATGTTTGACAAATTTGAAAAGCTGTCAGTCGAGGTAAAGCTAAGCGGAATGAGCATCACCAAAAGCGCACTAAACCCAAAAAGCAAAAACGGCGCCACGCGAAAAAACCACCCCGCCGTGTTTGGTGCTGTCCGCCCACGTCGCAAAAGCTTTATGAGGTCAAAGTAGGTTTGGAGGACTGGGTAGCCACGCCTGCTTTGGATCTTGCCACGCAAATTTCTACAAATTCCATCGAACAAAGGAGCGATGGCAAAGGCGACCAAAAGTTGCAAAATCATGTATTTTAAACTCATCTTACGCTCCTAAAAAATAACTTCCCACAGCTAGCATCGCTACCAAATAGACCACGATGTAGCCCACATAAAAGGCACTTTTGCCATTTTGCATGCAGCCTATTTTCTCACCCAAAAATGCGTTTAGTCGCACCACTGGCGCGTAAAATTTAGCCCACCAAAAGTCGTCTGTCTTACTCTCGTAGCCTGAAACCGCAAAGTAGCTTTCCTGTTTAAACTCGCTTTTAAAGCCCACTAAAAAGCCCAAAATTCGCTTTGCGTCTCCGACAAAGCTAGACGAATTTGACCCCATGCGTCTCGGGTCGTGCTTAAAGCCTGCCGCCCAAGGAGCCGTCATGCGAGGACGCGTGCCGTTTGACCCAAGTGCAAAAAACCAGCTAAACGGAAGCACGAGCAAGAGTGCTAGCATGACAAAAAGTGCCACAAAATTTAGCGAGCCTACATTTTGTAGAATCAAATTTGGTTTTATGATAAGTGCGGTTTGTTTAAACATCTCAGCAAATGAGTTGCCATAAAGCCCCACCACCACACAAAGCAGTGCCAAAAAGCCCATCGCACATATCATAGAAGGAAAACGCTCATGTGCATTTTCGTTTTTTAACGCACCACAAAAGAGGAATCCGTAGAGTCTCACAAAAGCAAAGACCGCGACCGCACCCGCCACAGCAAGCGCGACTATAGAGAGCGTGCTGACCAGCCTCGCCCAAAAGCCATCTGTCAAGCCAGCTTGAAATAGCGCTTTGTATATGAACCATTCGCCAAAAAAGCCATTTAGCGGCGGCAGAGCGCAGATAGCCATCGAGCCTACTAAAAAGCAAAGCGAAGTAAGTGGCATCTTTTTTGCCAGTCCGCCCACTTCGCTAAATTCCTTTTCGCCTGTTGCGTAGTGCACCGCGCCACTTCCAAAAAAGAGCAAAGACTTAAAGAGTGCGTGGTTAAAAGAGTGAAAAAGCGCACCCACGACGCCTAGCACAAAAAGCGCAGGATTCGAGACGCTAGCACCGTATAGTGCCGCACCCACACCGAGAAAGATGATGCCTACATTTTCTACTGAACTGTAAGCCAAAAGGACTTTGTATTCTTTTTGGAAAAGCGCGTGAGCGATGCCCCAAATGGCACTAAACGCACCGAGCACAATGACTACAAGCGCAAACCACGTAGGAATTTTTAGTAAAAAGGCAAATTTGACAAAAGCAAAAATGGCGACTTTTAGCATCACGCCGCTCATAAACGCCGAGATGTTGGCTGGTGCTAGCGGGTAAGCAAGCGGTAGCCAAACATGAAAAGGAAACATGCCAGCCTTTGACCCAAAGCCCACCAGCAAAAGCACCAAACAGACAGATGAGTAGTAAGAGTTTAAATTCATCGCACTCCAGTCAGCAAAGACAAAACTCCCTATGCTAGAGCCCATGATGAGCAGTGCGATGGTGATGCAAAAAGCGCCAGCTTGCGCGATGCCTAAGTATATCATCACAGTTTTGTTGCTTCCATGCTCATCGTTAAATTTGAGTAGCAAAGCAGAGAGCAAAGTCATCACTTCCCACATTACCATAAACGTAAAGACATCGCCGCTAGCCACCACAAGCAACATCGAGAGCAAAAAGCCAGAAGTCATGCTCACAAAAACTGCTTTGTTGCCTTTTACATGTTTTACGTAGTCCAGCGAGTAGACACTACCAGCTAAACCTATTAAACAGATGATGAGACAAAAAATGTTGCCAAATAAATTTGTGCTAAATTTACTCTCAAACAAAAAGCCCTTTAACGCAAACTCATGCACGCCCTTTAAGTCGCCAGCAAAGCACCACACGCCCGCCAAACAAACAAGCGAAAGTGCCATAAAACCCAGCTTTAAAGCCGCCTCTTGTGCTTTGTAAAAGAGCAAAGATACCACGCTAATGACCAAAAATGCCACGACCAAACCGCTAAACATCTGCTTCTCCTTTTTCTACTTTTGCGTTAGCCAAATTTGCCTCCGCACTCTCCGCTGCTTTTGCCGCCTTTGGCGCTTTTTCTGCTATCTCTATAACAGGCGGTTCGCACTCCAAAATTCGCCCTATAAATTCGCTCATCTTCGCGCCATCTTTTAGCTTTTTGCCGTAGATGTGTTTGCCCGTGCTAGGCTTTAAAATGGCTAAAGCGCCTTTCGGGCACGCCTCCACGCAGCCACTTCCGCCGCCCTCTTTGCCATCGCAAATGTCGCACTTGTAGGCTACATTCATAAACCCGTCAGCACAAATGTCCGCCAAACTCTCTTTCGTGCTAGGCACTACTTCAGCACCCAAATGCACCGCACCATACGGGCACGCCACCGTGCAAAGTCCGCACCCCACACAAAGCCGCTCAAAAACCTCCACATAGCCTTTGCTGTTGCGTAAAGCGGCAGTCGGGCAAACGGCAGCACACGGCGCATCGTCGCACTGACGACACTGGGCTGCAAAGTTACCACCCGCGTCTTTTACCGCCTCGATGCGAGGAATGGCTAGCTTTCCGCGTTTGGTAGCCTCTTTGACGCAAGCCTTCATACACGCTTTACACCCCACGCAAAGCTCGGGATTGCAAATAACAAAATCATGAAACTTACTCACAATAAAACCTTTTTACACAAAATAGTGTCTATTTTAACATTTTTTCACTTAAAAAGCATTTAGAATTTGTTTGTTATGTTGAGGTAAATTTAAAAGATTAATTTTTTTATTAAGCTTTTTTTCAGTTTTCCGCACTCCGTTTTACGCTTTCTGTTATCGCCGTCATTCTGAGGGAGGCGAAGCCGACCGAAGAATCCCCTGCCTGGCGAGGGAGGAGAATCTTCAAATTCACAAAAAAGCAAATTTGACCTTTTACTCGCTCAATCTGTTTTCTGTTTTCCGCACTCCGTTTTCAGAAACGGGGTCGCAGGGGCGGTAGCCCCCGTCCTCCGCCTCCGTCGCCACTTGCCTTTGAACGAAGTGAAAAGGCAAGTGGCGGCGGAGGCTACAAAAAAGCGTTAGCTTTTTACCCATCGGAAAACGGAGTGCGGAAAACAGAAAACGAAAATTTAAAAAATTCGCTTTTTTGTGAATTTTAAAGATTCTACTAGCTAAAAAGGCGTGGATATAAATATTTGCAATCTAAAAAGTAACCAGCGAGTCCTCATCGTGCTGGCATTGAGTAAGATGTAACATAAGGGAAAGTTAAGTGAGAACTCGCTAGAATTTGTTAAATTATTGGGTTACAGTTTTGCTGTTTAGTTAAAAAGCCAAATCAGCAAAACAACTAAATCTATCACCGCAATAGTCAAATGAATGACTTCGAGGATCAGTTTTAACATCGTTGCTCTTACTCACTTTCTCCCAACGCCTAGCACTATTTCTAACTACGCACTTATGTCGTGAGTTCATTTTAGCTATTTTTAACTTAAATTATGCTTTTTTATTTCAAGTAATAAATTTGACAAAACCGAAAATACAGAAAACAGAATGCAGAATTTGCGATTCTACAGAATCGTCAAACAAAACGCCGTCATTCTGAGGGAGGCGAAGCCGACCGAAGAATCCCCTGCCTGGCGAGGGAGGAGAATCTTTAAATTTACAAAAAAGCGAATTTCAAAGATTCTACTCCTTTAAATTTCAGGGGATTCTTCGCTAGCGCTCAGAATGACGGCGTTTGTTCGGGCTTTTTTGAATTTTAAATTTAAAGATTCGTAAATTTTACAAATTTTTCCAAAACAAAACCATTTCAAAACAAAAAAACCCACAAAAATTTCAAAAAAAAGTCAAATTCAGAACAAATTTGAAATTTTTTGTTACCGTTCAGTAACCTTTCTATGGTAAAATGCCACCATCGCATCAAAAAATGGAGTAAAACACCAAAAAAAATGCGAAAGCAAGGTGGCAAAGATGCCAAAAGCACAAAAAAACGAAAAAAGCAAACAGACCAAAAACATCGACAGGCGAGCCAAGTGGCAGCTGCCAAAAGACGGGCAAGCACGACACTTAGGCAGCGAGCCATGAGGTGCGACCACGCTGAAGCGGTGGTTTTGGGCGTTTGCTAGAAGCGTGAAAAAGTGCTAAAAGCAAATTTGCAAAAAGACATCTTGCGAGATGTTAAGCAACACAGGCTTTAAAGCCAGTGTCTAGGAGTTTTCTGAACCGAAATTTTTGGTCAGATTCAAAAATTTTTTTATCAGCATATTTTAAAGGAACGTATGATGAAAAAAATTACAAAAAAATTCGAAGAACTAGCGCAAGACGCAGTTCCAGTTAGCACTTCCAATAGTGCAAAGAGTTCGGCAAAGACTACAAAGTCCGTCAAGGCAGCTTCTGCAAAGACGACAAAGAGTAGCAAAGTCAGCAGCGAGAGCGCAAAGGTCGTAAGCGCAAAAACAGCACCAGCAGAGGTGGCAAAAGCAGCACAAAGCACAAAAACTGCGCAAAACACAAAGGCAAAACACCTGCCTCTAAGTGTAGCAGCAGGCGTGCTAGGTAGTGTAGCCATCAGCGCGGTAAGTGGCATGGTAGGCGGTGCGGCAGTGAGCGCGGTGAGCGCTGTCCCGGCACAGGCACAGGCAGACAACGTCATCTCAATAGGCACTGTTGATGTGCAAAACAATACAAGTCAGATCATAAAGCAACTTAACGGCGGCATCGCCGGTGGCTCTATCATGCAGCCAGCTTATGTAAACGGTAGCAACAGCGATGGCGTAGATAAAAGCATAAACAACTGTGGCAACTACACAAACAGACTTGCTTACAACTCTATGTCAAGAACTGGTGCGTGCGGAATCAAAAATGTATCAGACGTAGACGGGACGAAATTGACGGGGATAAATAACTATTCATCATCATCAGGCAGCCCAACAAACCTCATCTACGCTGTTGTTGCAAATGGAAGTCGCATCACTTACAATGGCAACATTACCTACATAACTACCACTAACGTCTCAAAACCGTTTGACCCAGACTGGGGTTCGTTTAACAACGAAAGCGGCATCGTAAATATTGCGTGGGGTGGTAGTGCTGCAACAGTTGTGCAGGTAAATGAAACTCATAGCGAAGAATCTTTCTCTCTCTCACACGACACTGCCTACAACACGTCGTTCATTGGGAATTTTAACAAAAATGTGAGAGTGAAAAACACGCACCTC
>DCIZ01000077.1:0-5507 GCA_002317305.1 Campylobacter sp. UBA1713 | reverse complement strand
AAACACCGTAACAAACAACCACGCTGTGGTGGGTAGCAGCTACGGAAACGTGGTTTTAGGTGAGCAAAACGGCAGTGCAAACAAGAGCACCATCCTAACAGGTGCGTGGGTGGACACACGAGCACACGTCATAAACAACTCGCTCACTTTGAAGGGTAACATCAGCTTTGGTGCTAACGGTCAAAACATCACTGGCAACAACAACTCGACCATCACGCTAAACTCTAGCTCTCAAAACTACCACATCTACGGCGTTTACGGCGGTGGCAACCAAACAAAGCTAGCTAACAACACGCTTAACATCTCAAATGTTAAACCAGCAAGCGGTGGCGGTAACGGAACTACGGTTGGCTCTGGCAACGACACAAACTACACCATCGCAAGCATCAACAACATCTACGGTGCGGCGTCTGACAAAGGTGGCACTTCGTTTTACAACAACACCGTCGCTGTGGAAAACACAGAGATAGGTCAGCTAGTGGGCGTTTACTATACGGCAAACGCGAGTAAGGGTAACAACCTTGCTAATATGCAAAACTACACACAGTCTGTCGTCTCTGGTAACAACTTTAAGTTTAACAACGCTACCATTAGAAACAACCTAACTGGCGTTTACTCTACTGCGTCTATAAATTTCACAAATACAAATTTGGACGTTAAAAATGTAAATGTAGGTGGGAATTTTTACGGTGCTTTTTTGGACAATAGCACAGATACCAAAAACAATGTGAAAAACATAGGTGGCTCAACTGTTGAAAAACTTCTAGTTAACACAACAAATGCTACCATCAACGGAAGCTACACTGGCGTTTATGTAAGCGAAAACTTGTTTCCTGGAACACACTCGCAACAAGACAAAGACAACGTTACTCTAGCTGCTACACATGTGCAAAACAACACGTTTTACTTTGGTGGCAACACAACAGTAAACGGAAGCGTTGTTGGTTTGGACTACAAAGAAAATTCATATGTGCGGAACAACATAACAAACATCTCAGGCACAACCGTTGAAAGTCAAAATGAATACAAAGTCGTTCGTAACGCTACTGTCAAAGACAACAAGCTTGTTATAGAAGCTATTAGCGGAAGTAACTCTACTTTCAAAGGCAATGTTACTGGTGTGATCTCTTACGATGCGGCTTATGTTAACGGAACTGGCGTAACGCTTAACGGAACTGGTGTAACGGTTGAGGGTAACGTAACGGCAAATAGAATTGGTGGAACTGAGAACAATGCTAGCATCACAAAAACAGCCACAAACACATCTGTCAGCGTAAAAGATGCGACTGTAAAAGGTAACATCACTGGCGATGAGATGACTGGCGAGGGTAGCACATCTACTGGCTCAAAGATGAGCTTTGCGGGCAAAGTAAACATAGGCGGAAATGTAGTAGCGGCAAATTTGTCAAAAGGCGGAAACATTAACAACGCTAGTGTAAATGTAACTGAGGGTAAAAATTCGACCTTTAACGGCTCTATAACAGCGGCTTACACAAAGGCTGGAAATGTAAACGGCGCGAACGTCTCGCTTTTTAGTAACGCAACTTACAAAGGCAACATAACTGGTGCGATCGTAACTGATAATGGAAATGTAAGCAACGTGGTCGTGAAGGGGCAAGGTCAAAACGCTACTGTTCCGGGTTCTGATACATCACAATTTGCAGCAAACACTATGAGTGTCCCTACCATCAGCGGTTCTGTCATAGGTGCTCATTTGAAAAACGGCACTGCCCAAAACGTAACTGTCGACCTAAACATGACAAACATAGCCAAAGACGTCGTGGGCGTAAATTTGACACAAGGTAACTCAAACAACCTAACAAACATAACAAACACTAAAGTAAACGTAGTCGGACACGTAGGTGAAAACGACATGTCGTATGTTAACGGCTCTATCTTTGGCGTAGTGGCAAATAACAGTGGCATAACTAACACTACGGTAAATGTAGATAAGGTGAAACTTAATGGCAACATAACTGGTGCTAGTTCTCAACGTGGCAATGTAGGACAAACGACAGTAAGCATCACAGGCGACCAGCACCACAATGTAAGTGGCAGTGTAACGGGCGTGGTGGTTGTTAAGGGGGAGAATGTTGCTGGTAATAATGCAAATGGCGATGGATCTTCTTTAGCAGCAGCAGCCTTTTTCCCTGCTGCTCAAAACACCAACGTTACCCTAACCTACGTAAACGTAAGCGGTAACCTAACGGGTGTAAATGTTACCCAAGAAGGTAACATAATGTACACAAACGTTACCCTAAACAACGCAAATGTAAAAGGCGACATACTAGGTGCTTACACAAAGAGTGGTAACATAAGCAAAGGCACAAACATCATCCTAAACAACGCTGGTAACGTAGGTAGCGTAACAGGTGCTTTAAGCGAAAAAGGAAACGTAAACGGCACTGTCTTTAACGTAACTGGTAGCACGCTTACTAAAAACGTAACAGTAGCTCAAAGCAAAAACGGCAGTGTAAGCAACGTAACTGTAACGCTAAACAGCACAAACGCTAGCAACAACGTTTTGGTAGTCGGCGCAAACGCAACTAACGGCAACGTGAGTGGCGTGAATATGAGCATCGTGGGTAACGATACGATTCATTCATTTAATGGTGGCTTGCTAGGTGCTTACGCTTCTAATGGTAGCATAAACAACGTAACCATAAACGCTACAGCATCTAAAACAGGTAACATCACTGGTGCTTATGCAGTTGGCGGAAATGTTAGTAACGTTGTGGTGGATTTGAAAGGCAGCAAACCAGGTTCTAATGGTGTAGCTGGAAATATTACTTACCAATCAAACGTTTCAGGCAACATAATAGGCGGTTACGCCGAAAACGGAAGTGTATCAAACGTAAACGTTACTGCACTTGGCGGACTTAACGCAAATGGTTCGATCTATGGCGCTAGAGTTAACGGCACTGGAAATGCGTTAAAAAACAATGTAACTTTGTCTGCTGGAAAATTCGACTCAGGTAATTTTTCAGGGGTTGACGGATTATATACACCAGGAAATTCAACTCTCATAACTGGCGATGTTTTTGGTGCTTTGACAACTAACGGAAACGCTAGCAACAACTCTGTTGGCATCGTTGGTGCTTATGATGGTAATGGCAACAAAACATTGAGCTCTCCAACCGTCAACGGCAACATCACTGGCGGTAAGTCAGAAAACGGCAGCGCAGATGGCAACTTTGTAGAGTTAGGTCTAGCAAATGTTACTGGCGACGTTTACGGCGGACATGCTTTAAACGGCACAGCTAGCAACAACAGCATCATCATACGTAACTCAACCATCAAAGGCAACGTAACAGCTGCTTACACGACAAACGGCGATGCAGTCGGCAACAAGCTAGAGATAAACGCTACTAACATCACAGGCAACGTTTACGGCGCTTACACAAACAACGGTAGCGCACACAACAACACCGTGACTGTCTCAAACGTAACCATCAACGGCTCTATCTACGCTGCATACCTTAAAGGCACTGGCAACGCGACTGGTAACGTGCTAAACATCACGAACGCGAACATCAGCGGTGTGGCTTTTGCTGTCGGCGGACTTAACAGCAGCGACGTTTCTAGCAGAAACATTAGTGGCAACACTATTTATATTTCAAATTCAAATATAAATAACTTTACTAACGTTATGCACCAAGCAAACGCGTCTAACGTCTCTGGATTCCAGTCTGTTGATAATCACAGTTTGCAAAACGCTTCTAACAACACATGTTGGGTTCACAATGGCACTAACTACACTCAGTGTGTTTGGATCGCCATAAATAACTCTAACGTTTCTAACACAAGCTTAAACAACACAAACATAACAAACGACAATGTTTCAAGCTCAAATGTTAGCAACTCTAGCATCATAAACTCTAGTGTAAACGGCTCTAACATAACTAGCGATAATGTTAGTAACACAAGCATTAATGGCTCAAATGTTGTTGACTCAAACGTTAGTGGCGGAAATGTAAGCGGTTCAAACGTAACTGGTGGCAACATAACAAACACTAGCGTAAACGACAGCAAAGTTAACGGCACAAACGTAACCACTTCAAATTTGACAAACGTTAGCACAAGTAACTCAAGCATCAACGGCAGTAACGTAAGTGGCGGAAATGTAAGCGGAAGTAACATTACAAACACAAGCGTAAACGGCACAGATGTTAACGGCTCAAATGTCAACATTTCTAACGTTACAAACGGAAGCTTAAACGGCTCAACTGTTGTCGACTCAAACGTTACTAACTCAACTACGACAAACTCAAGCCTAAATGGCACAGATGTAACTGGTGGTAACGTAAGTGGCAGTAACGTAACTGGCGGTAACATAACAAACGCTAGCGTAAACGACAGCAAAGTTAACGGCACAAATGTAACCACTTCAAATTTGACAAACACAACTACGTCAAACTCTAGCGTAAATGGCAGTAACGTAAGTGGCGGAAATGTAACTGGAAGTAACGTAACAAATTCTAGCGTTACAAACTCTAGCACGACAAACTCTAGCCTAAACGGCACAAACGTAAGTGGCGGAAATGTAACAGACTCTAACGTAACTGGTGGTAACATAACAAACGCAAGTGTAAACGGCAGTAGCGTAAATGGCACAAATGTAACCATTTCAAATTTGACAAACACAACTACGTCAAACTCTAGCGTAAACGGCAGTAACGTAAGCGGTGGAAATGTAACTGGCTCAAATGTTACAAATTCAAGCGTAAACGGAAGCAATGTAAACGGCAGCAATGTAAGTGGTAGCAATGTTACTAGTGGCAACATCACAAACGCTAGCGTGAACGGAAGCAACGTTAGCAGCTCAAATGTTACAGTCTCAAACGTTACAAATGGAAGCATTAACGGCTCTGTTGTAACAGACTCAAACGTTACAAACTCAAGTGTAAATGGATCAGATGTAAACGGCTCAAATGTTAGCGGTGGCAACATCACAAACTCAAGCGTTAACGGAAGTAACGTAAATGGCACAAACATTAACATTTCTAACGTTACAAACGGCTCAGTTAATGGCTCAACTGTTGTAGACTCAAATTTGACAAACACAACTACTAGCAACTCAAGCCTAAACGGCACAGATGTAACTGGTGGTAACGTAACTGGCTCAAACGTAACTGGCGGTAACATTACAAACGCAAGCGTAAACGACAGCAAAGTTAACGGCACAAATGTAACTGACTCAAACGTTACAAATTCTAGCACTACAAATTCAAGCGTAAACGGCTCAAATGTAACAGGCGGAAATGTAACTGGCTCAAACGTTACTAACTCAACTGCGACAAACGTAAGCATCAACGGAAGTAACGTAAGCGGTGGTAACGTAAGCGGTGGTAACATCACAAACTCAAGCGTAAACGGCACTGATGTAAACGGCACAAACATTAACATTTCTAACGTTACAAACGGATCAGTTAATGGCTCAACTGTTGTAGACTCAAATTTGACAAACACAACTACTAGCAACTCAAGCCTAAACGGCACAGATGTAA
>DCIZ01000010.1:291-6066 GCA_002317305.1 Campylobacter sp. UBA1713 | reverse complement strand
TTTTCGATAAATCTCAAAGAAAAACGGCGGAGAGAGAGGCGGGCGGGGGCTAAAGCCCCTGCGACCCCTTAAATCGCTCCGCACTCCGCACTCCGCATTCACCGCTCGATGCCAAATTCCTTTCGCTTTTGCCACAAAGATTTTCGGCTTATCCCCAGTGAGCGTGCCAGCTCGCTCTCGCTCATGGAGTCTTGAAAGGTGAGAATCGCCGCTCTGACGTAGTCTTTTATGCTTAAAAATTTCTCACTCGCAAACTCCTTTTTGCCCCCGAGTCGAATTTTTGGGTGGCTAAATTTCTCTATGTTGTGGTTTGAGCCCAAAACCACCTTGTGCTTGTGTGTTATATCTTCTAAAAAAGAGAAATCACTCACAGGAATGTTGCAAAAATTCGTGATGTAAAGTAGCGTTTTTGGTTTTAATGTCTTTATGATTTGGCGAAGGTTTTTGTTGTTTGAGCCCGTGTCGATGCAGTCAAATCCGTTTTGTTTTACTATGTTGTAGACAAAGTTGTCGCAAAATTCCCGCGACTCACTCATCACCAAAAGTGGCAGTTTTATCTTTTTGTAGTTAAAACTCGTGCCTATCTCAAAGTGTTCAAACGCACGTGAAAGCAGCGCTTCGTAGGCATCTTTTAGCCGTCTAAGCGAATTTAGCTCCAAAATTTGGTGAATCTTTCGCACCAGTTCGCTTATGATGATGGGCTTTTGTATGTAGTCGCTAGCGCCCGCGTCCATAAAGTCAAAGATGGTATTTGCGTTTATAAACTCGCTCATCAAAATGACACTTGTGCCGCCGCTTACCAGCTTTCTTACCACTTCTAACGGCAAATTTTGTGTAGAGACCAGTGCCACTTCAAAGTCGTCAGGATGCAAAACCAAATTTGAATTTAGCACTATCTCACAAACAAAACCCGCCGCTTCTAGTTTGTTTGAAACACCTTTTGCAAGGTAAAAGTCGCTTTCAACTATTAAAATTCTCATCTTTTGCCCCCTACACACTCGTCCAGTCAAAGTAGCGAAGGCTCGCCACCGCACTCGCCGCTACGCCCTCGCCTCGCCCCGTAAAACCTAGCCTCTCTGTCGTGGTCGCCTTTACGCTAACGCGACTTTGTAAAACGCCCAAAACGCGCGCCAAAACACGTGCCATTTCCTCTTTAAAAGGCGAAATTTTCGGTGCTTGTGCTATGATGGTAATGTCGCAGTTGGTTATCTCAAAACCGACAGAACGCACTTTTTGAACCACTTTTTCTAGCAAAATTTTAGAATCTATCCCTTTAAACGCCTTGTCAGTGTCTGGAAAAAGCTCGCCCACATCGCCCAAATTTGCCGCACCCAAAAGCGCGTCTATGAGCGCATGAATTCCCACATCGCCATCGCTGTGCGCCTCAAAAGCACGCCCAAAAGGAATTTTTACGCCACAAATGGTAAGGTGGTCGCCATCTCTGAATTTATGCACGTCAAAGCCATTTCCCACAAAAACCTCGCTTGACGGTGCGGGCAAATTTGCCTTTTTAAGATCTTCAAAAAAGGTCAGCTTCTCCGCCTTTACACTCCCTGCCACAAAGCCCACACTTCCGCCCGTGCTAGCAACTGCCGTGCTCTCATCTGTAAATTCGCCGCCGTTTAAAAACGCCTTTTTTAGCACGCTTACACGCGAAAGCTGTGGCGTTTGGATGCGTTTTAACTCTTCACGTTTTACAAACTCACCGCCCAAAAGTGTCGTGTCGTTTACGGGCAAAAAAGGCACCACGCAGTCAAAAACGCCCTTTTGTGCCAGCACTTTTTCGACCACTTCAAAAGGGACGCACGCACGCGCTATGTCGCTAACTAAAACAAATTCGCTTTCTACTAAATTTAACGCATTTTGTAGGCTTTCACTTCTAGTTTTGCCACCATTTACAAAACAAAAAGTTTCGCAAAACTTCGCCATGTAAGCGTTTTCTGCGCCTACTACTATGACTTTGTCAAAGGCAAATTTGCCAGCAAGCCTTTTTGTAGCATATAGCCAAAGCGGCTCGCTACCCACATAGAGCCACTGTTTTTTGCACTTTAAACCAAAACGCGTCGAGTCGCCCGCGCCAAGCATGACTAAAGTTGTGCTCATTTTTTCTCCTATTTTATTGTCTTAAGTAAAAGCTTTTTTGTAGTCTCCGCCGCCTCCGTTTTTTCGCTACGCTCAAAAACAGAGGCGGCGGAGACGGAGGTCGGGGGCTTCGCCCCTGCGACCCCAAAAAAATGCAAGGCAAATATATAAACAAAAGAAAATTCTAACAAAAAAAAGTTTTAAAGTTGCTTATAAGTTCGGTTTTGGTAGAATCGGCGTTTTTTAAATTTAAAAAAAGGTCAAATTTAAAATGCAAATAGAAATCATGCAATCCAAAATTCACCGCGCCACTGTAACAGACGCGAATCTTAACTACACAGGCTCCATCACCATAGCAAGAGAGCTTGCCACCGCCGCTTCACTCGTAGAGTTTCAAAAAGTAGACATTGTAAACATAAACAACGGCGAGAGGTTTAGCACTTACGTCATAGTGGGCGACAAAAAAGGCGAAATTTGCCTAAACGGCGCAGCGGCACGAAAAGTCGCTGTGGGCGACCTCGTCATCATCATCGCATATGCCACCATAGACTACAAAGATGCAAAAGGCTGGCAACCGACCATAGTTCACGTAAATGGCGAAAATAACGAAATTTTAAAATAAAAGGAAAAAAAATGTTTAACGGAGTTGATTTTTCAAAAATGGGCGAAGTGTTAAGTCAGGCACAGGCAAAGGCAGAGCAACTAGAAAAAGAGCTAGAGTCTAAAAGCTTTGGCGCAACTAGCGGCGGCGGGCTCGTTAGCGTAAAGGCAAACGGCAGAGGCGAAGTGGTAGACATTACCATAGAAGACGAGCTTTTAAGCGACAAAGATAGCATGCAAATTTTGCTCATATCAGCCATAAATGACGTCTTAAAGATGGTCGAAGAGAACAAAAAAAGCGCGGCACTTGGGATGCTAGGCGGTCTAGGAATGTAACGCATGGTCGCTGTTGTTGATTATGGTGCGGGCAACCTAAAAAGTGTCTGCAACTCACTGGCTTTTTTAGGTGTCGAGGCAAAGCTGGTGCGGCACGGCGAGGAGCTTTGTAAATTTGAGCGTGTAGTGTTGCCTGGTGTGGGGGCTTTTGGCGAGGCGATGGCACGGCTAAAAGCGGCTGGGCTAGACGAGGCTTTGCGTGAATTTGTCAAGAGTGGAAAGCCATTTTTGGGAATTTGCCTAGGAATGCAGCTACTTTTTGAGCGGAGTTTTGAGTTTGGCGAAACGGCTGGGCTGGGCGTGCTAAAAGGCGAGGTGGTGCGGTTTGAAGAGGCTAAATTTGAGTCGCCACAAAAAATTCCACACATGGGCTGGAACAAGTGCGCTTTTGTAAAAAAAAGTGCGTTAAACGTTGGTGTAGATGAGGCGTATTTTTACTTCGTTCACAGCTTTCATGTGCGTTGTTTTGACGAATCTGACGTGCTAGCAAAGACGAGTTATGGCTACGAATTTGCTAGTGCGGTTGCGCATGAAAATCTCTTTGGCTTTCAGCCGCATCCAGAAAAAAGTGGCAAAAGCGGGCTTGCTGTGCTAGAAAAATTTGCGAAGATGCAAATTTAAATTTGCTAAAAAAGGAAAAAAATGAGAGTTTTAACAGGGCTACAACCATCAGGAAAGTTACACATAGGCAACTATTTTGGCTCCATAAAACAGATGGTAGAGGCACAAACAAAAGAGGAGAGTTTTCTTTTCATAGCCAACTACCACGCACTCACGACCACAAAAGGCGAGACACTTCGCGCAAATTCGCTAGAAGCCGCTGCGGCGTTTTTGTCTTTGGGCATCGACCCGCAAAAGTGCACATTTTGGCTACAAAGCGATGTAAAAGAGGTGCTAGAACTCTACTGGATTCTTAGCGCATGGACACCGATGGGGCTAGTCGAGCGCGCACACGCCTACAAAGACAAAGTCGCCAAAGGCTTTGAGGCACACCACGCACTCTTTTCCTACCCAGTTTTGATGGCAGCAGACATTTTGCTTTACCAAACGCAAGTCGTCCCAGTCGGCAAAGACCAAATTCAACATGTAGAGATAGCGCGAGACATAGCACTCAAATTTAACAACGCTTTTGGCGAGGTTTTAACACTACCAGAGGCACGAGTGGAGCAAAGTGTCGCCGTCGTGCCCGGCATAGACGGTGCGAAAATGAGCAAAAGCTACAACAACGCCATAGACATCTTTTGCGAAGGCAAAACACTAAAAAAACGCTGCAACGCTGTGGTAAGCGACTCAACGCCACTTGAGTTGCCAAAAGAGTGGCGAGGTTGCAACGTCTACGCACTTTGCAAACTCTTTTTGGACGAAGCGGGCGAAGCGGAGTTGCAAGCGCGCTACGAAAAAGGCGGCGAAGGGCACGGGCACTTTAAGGCATATCTTTACGAGCTCATAAACGACTACTTCGCGCCCGCTAGAAGCAAATTTGAGTATTTTAAAACGCACGAAAGCGAAGTTTTAGACGTTTTAGCAAGCGGTGCAAAAAAGGCACGAAGTGTAGCGAGTGAGACGATGGAAAAAGTGCGAAGTGTGTGTGGAATTTTGAGGTAAAAAATGTATAGTTTTTTGGCGTTTTTACTTTGGCTTTTGGCTTTGCCGTTGCTACTTTTAGCACCGCTAAAAAGCAAATTTCGCACCTCTATCCCCGCACGTTTTTTTTTGTGGAAAAACAAAAAACAGCCACAGACCAAATTTGCCTTTCACGCGTGTAGCTTAGGCGAAGTGAGCGCCGTGCTACCATTTGCAAAGAGGCTCGATGCTAGAATCACCACAACCACGCAAACGGGCTTTGCAAAAGCTAGCCAAAGCGGAGCGGTAAGTGCGTTTCTGCCGTTTGAGTGGCTTTTGCCGTTTTGGTGGTCGCCGTGCGAAACGCTTGTCGTTTTTGAAGCAGAACTTTGGCTAAATCTCTTTCGTGTCGCTAAAAAAGGCGGCGCAAAGTGCGTCTTGTTAAACGCTCGTGTGAGCGAAAAGAGCTTTCCAAAATACCGCCGTTTTGCGTTTTACTACCGCAAAATTTTTGCGTGTATAGACCTCGTGATGGCACAAAGCGAAGAGGATGCGGTGAGGCTAAAAGCGCTGGGCGCGAAAAATGTAGAGGTTTTTGGAAATGTAAAATCCGCCTGCCTGCCCTGCCCTACTCGCAAATTTGAACGGCATTTTGAGCGCGTCATAGTGCTAGCTAGCACACATGAAAACGAAGAGGCGAGAATTTTTGAGGTTTTGCAGCTTTTGCGTGGCGAGCAGCTTTTGGTGGTGCCAAGGCATCCAGAGCGGTTTGAGGCGGTGGCAAAGCTAGCACAAAGCTACGCCCAAAAGGCAAATTTGAGTTTTGCGCGGTTTAGTTTAAGCGGCGAAGAGGCTTTAAAGGCGCGTGTGGTTTTGGTAGACAAACTAGGCGAGCTTGTGAATTTTTACCAGTTAGCAGACGTGGCGGTGCTTTGCGGGAGTTTTGAGGACGGCATCGGCGGGCACAATCCTCTAGAAGCAGCGCAGTTTGGCACTAGCATCGTCAGCGGTGAGTTTTACTTTAACCAAAAACCACTATACGAAGCAGTCAAGGGAATCGCGCTTTGCGACTACTCAAATTTAGACGAAAAGATTCACAGCGAACTTCCTAAAACACAAATTCGCAACAGATGTGAATTTGAAGCGGTGGTGAGACGTTTGTCAGAAATTTAATGGCATCTCTAAAAACCAGTT
>DCIZ01000010.1:0-157 GCA_002317305.1 Campylobacter sp. UBA1713 | reverse complement strand
TGGTTTTTTAGAGGTGCCCTTAACATTTTTCGATATTTGCAAAATAAAAGAGTCGTTTAAGAGTGAATTTATCTCTTTTGTGAGATAATATTTAGACCCGTTCTTTATCATGTGTTAATACCAAAAATTTATAAAAAGCAAATTTTGGTAAAAAGCT
>DCIZ01000089.1 GCA_002317305.1 Campylobacter sp. UBA1713 | reverse complement strand
TTTTATAGGTTTGTAGGAACGGAGACGGAGGAGGCATATTTTCGTGAGTTTGTGAAAAATTTGTCTAGTTTTAAATTTGAGATAGAGTGTGTGGACGGTGGCGATTTTGTTAAATTTACCAAAAAAGTAAAAGAATACAAAAGTTTGGAAATTCCACTGCTTTTTGTGTTAGATCTTGACAGGTTGGCACGAGATGATGGCGAACGAAAGAATTTTGAGCAGTTTTTAAAAGCGGTTAAATGGAAAAACAAATTTGACAACATTTTCTTTACTTACAAAAATTTTGAGACATTTTTGAAGGCACATTTTTCGCCACCAGTGATGAGTGTAAAAGAAAAGTTTGGGATCGAAAAAGGCGATGAAAAAACTTTTGAGAAGATTCTAACAAATGGTGGAAGTTTTGAAAAAGCGGTCGAATTTTTTAGCAAAAAAGCGTTGTTTTTGGAGAAAAAAGGTGAGAAATTTGGCAAGCCGAATTTTGAGAATTTAGACAAAATTCACTCGGCGTTATACTACTTTAAAGATTATTGTGAATTTGTGAGAAATGCGAGGAGATAAGCGGCTTAACACCCACCACAAACGCATCGCAAATTTGAAAAAGCGGGCGCGGGTTTTTCTGCCCATACGGCTCAAATTCGTCCAGCAACGCCAGCAACTCGCCGTCAAGTGCGTGCATGTCTATCTCGCCCAAAAGCCCCTCGTAAAACCGCGTCTCACTCAGCTCACAAAACACCTTCGCCGAGTTCATCTTTTGCCGAAACGCCTCCAAATTTGAAGTCAGCATACTCACGCTTAAAAACGCATTTAACATCGAAACAAAAGATGTCAAATTTGAGACTTATAAGCTACCTCTTAACCAAATTTGATATAATTCAATAAAATTATCGCATTTTTAAAGAAACGAAAAAGGTAACATCATGAAAAAACTATTTTTAACTGCGTTTTTGACACTTTTTGTTCTGAATTTTATCATGCCACCTCAAAGCGATGACATAGCCGTTTTTCTCGGTATTCAAAGCCAGAATCACAGCTTTTTTGGGAGCTATTTTACAAACAATGGCAGAATCGGCGAGATTCTTTACACTGGCTTTTTTGCCAAATTTAACCAAAGCATCTTTTTTGACCTGCTCAACGCTTTTGTGGGTAGCCTCTTTTTGTTTGCCGTTTTTGTTTTGTTTTTTGGAAAACTACCGCGCGACAGAGACGACCTACTCAAATTTAGCCTGCTAGCCACGCTTATGACTCTCTTTAACACGCCGGGTTCAACGTTTTTGTGGGGTTCGGGGAGTTTTAACTACCTTTGGGGTGCGAGTTTTGTAGTGGCATTTTTGCTTCCGTTTCGCCTCTTTTGGCTCTCGCTTACACCAGCGACACCAGCGACACCGACAAAATTTAGCCTTGTTGAAGTGGCAAAAGCGCTCGGGCTTTTTGTGCTAGGAGTGGTGGCTGGCATGGGAAATGAGCTGGCAAATTTAGTCATTTGCGGTTTGCTTTTTGTAAATATTTTGTTTGTTTTGCGCGCTCGCATTTACGCTAGACTTTGGCATTTTGGCGGTGCTTTTGGCTTTTGGGCGGGTTATTTGCTGCTACTTTTAAGCCCAGGCTCCCACCAAAGAGGCGCTGGACAAAGGGATTTTACGGGCGTTTCGGAGTTGCTAAATTTAGACATTTTGGCGCTTTTAAAACGTTTTTACCTCGCTTTTAATGGGCTTTATAGCTTTGGGTTTGTGGCGTTTTTTCTTGTCGTTTTGGTGAGTTTTTTAAACTTTCGTGGGGTTAAATTTAGGTGGCAGCACGTGGTGGGCGTGGCGGTTTGTGGCGTGGCGGTTGCCGTGCTGACAAAGCATGTGGCGGGCTTGCCCGTAGCTGTTGCCGTGCTATACATGCTGGTGAAAATGTCGCAAAAAGAGAAGAAACTTTGGGTGCTGGTTTGGCTCTTTGCTGGCGTGATGTGTGCGAACATTCCGCTCATCGCCATAGGCTCACGTGTGGCTCACCGCGCACACTTTGGGACAAATTTGGTTTTGTTTTTTGAGATAATAGTTTTGATGTGGCACTTTTGTGGTAGAGAGAGGCTGGAAAAGTGGGTAAAAGTGGCGTTAAGCGTGGGTTTGGCGGCGTTTTTGCTAAACTGCATTCAGGTTAGAGTGAGTTGGGAAGTGCTAAAAAGCGAGGCGACAAAAACGCAAGAGGTGGTAGTAAGCAAATGGTTTTTCAAACGACTTTATCCATTTTGCGACTGGAATGACCTAAAAAAAGGCGAGGCTAACTGGGTCGGCGATGCATATGCGAAATTTTTGGGGGTTAAAAGCGTCTGGTTGAAGTGAGTTCGGAGAGTGGAGAGTGGAGAGTGGATTCTCTAGAATCGACAAACAAATTCACGAAAAAGCGAATTTTTACAAATTCTGTTTTCCGTTTTCTGCATTCCGCTGACGGCGTTGGTTTAACGATTCTGTATAATCGCAACACTCGAAATCCGCAATCCACAATCTGCATTTAACTTCAACTTAAAATATTTTTCGCTACAATACAAACAAAAAAAATTAAGGAACATAACGTGAAAACTAAATTTATTTTTGTAACTGGTGGCGTGTTGAGTGGGCTTGGCAAGGGCATAGCGGCGGCTAGCATCGCAACTCTCCTAAAACACAGCGGTTTGAAAGTAAGCATGCTAAAAGCCGACCCTTACATAAACGTAGACCCAGGCACCATGAGTCCGCTAGAACACGGCGAAGTTTTTGTAACTAACGATGGCGCAGAGACAGATCTGGACCTCGGGCATTATGAGCGCTTTTTAAACGAAAATTTAACACAACAAAACAACTTCACAACAGGGCGAGTCTACAGCACCGTCATAGAAAAAGAGCGGCGTGGCGACTACTTAGGCAAAACCATCCAAGTCGTGCCGCACATAGTGGGCGAGATAGTTAGACGAATCAAAGCCGCAGCTGAGGGCAACGACGTGCTCATAGTCGAGATAGGCGGGACGGTGGGCGACATAGAGGGACTGCCATTTTTGGAGGCGATTCGCATGTTACGAAACGAAGTAGGGCGGACAAACGCGATGTTCGTTCATCTGACCCTCGTGCCTTTCATAGCAGTCGCTGGCGAGCACAAGACAAAGCCAACGCAGCACAGCGTGGGCGAGCTACGCCGCATAGGCATCAGCCCAAACATGATCATCTGCCGAACAGAAAAAGAGCTAAGTAGAGAGGTAAAAAACAAGATAGCTGACAGTTGTGGCGTCGAGCTAAACGCCGTCATAGAGAGTGTGGATCTGGCTTCCATCTACCAAGTCCCGCTTAGCTTTTTGAGTCAAGGGATTTTAAAGCCCATAGCCGAACAGCTAAATTTGAGTGAGCTAAAACCAGACATGAGTCGTTGGGACGAGCTAACAAAGCGTGTCATAGCACCAAACGGCGCGACTACTTTGGCTTTTGTGGGCAAATACATAGAGCTAAAAGAGAGTTACAAAAGCCTAACAGAAGCCATCATTCACGCAGGGGCAAATTTAGACGCGAAGGTAAACATAAAGTGGATAGACAGCGAAAAGCTAAACGAAGAGAACGCAGGGCAGTTGTTGGGCGAGTGCGATGCGATTTTGGTGGCGGGCGGTTTTGGGAGTAGGGGCGTGGAGGGCAAAATTTGCGCGGTCAAATTTGCCAGAGAGAGCAAGACGCCGTTTTTGGGGATTTGTCTAGGTATGCAGCTAAGTTTGGTCGAATTTGCGAGAAACGTGCTAGGGTTGAAAGAGGCAAATTCTGTCGAATTTGTAGAAAACTGCCCAGAACCTGTGGTATATCTCATAGACAGCTTTATAGACGCTAGTGGAAAGCAGCAAATTCGCACACACAAAAGTCCTTTGGGCGGCACGATGCGGCTGGGCGGCTACACGTGTCAGATAAAAAAAGGCTCGTTGCTAGAAAAGGTCTACGGTGCTACGAGTGTGGTAGAGCGGCACAGACATCGTTATGAGGCAAATCCAGCTTATAAAGAGCGTTTTGAGAGTGCGGGGCTTTTGGTGAGTGGCGAGAGCGATGGGCTTGTGGAGGTGGTGGAGCTAAAAGAGCATCCTTACTTCATAGGCGTTCAGTTTCACCCAGAATTTACTAGTCGCTTAACTTTGCCAAATCCTGTTATTTTGGGGCTAATAAAGGCTGGAATCGAGAATAAAAATGCTGGGCAAAGATGAGATTCGGCAAATTTTGCAGGCACGTTTTAGCGGAGATTTGCACAAAAAAATGAGTGAAATCCCGCACCCTTGCGACCTAAAAGAGTGTTACAAGGCAGCAGAACGCATCAAGCGTGCCATAGAGCGAGACGAGCGTATAGTTGTAGTGGGTGACTACGACGTAGACGGGGTGGTGAGCTCAGCTATAGTGGCGGACTTTTTGAGCCTAATGGGGGCTGAATTTAGTGTCCGAATTCCAAACAGATTCACAGACGGTTATGGGCTTAGCGAGGAGATAATAGGCGAGCTTCGTGGAACTGACCTCATCTTAACTGTGGACAACGGCATCACGGCAAACGAGGCGGCAAAGCTAGCAAAAAAACACAAGATAGACTTAGTCATTACAGACCATCACATGCCGGGTGCGGTTTTGCCAGACGCCTTTGCCATAGTGAATCCAAAACAACCGGGCTGCACATTTCCAAATGTAGAAATTTGCGGTGCGCAAGTGGCGTGGTATTTGGTAGGTGCGTTAAAAGATGTGTGTGGCGTAAATTTAGATATGACCAAATATTTAGACCTGCTTAGTGTGGCTATAGTGGCTGACATGATGGAGCTTCGTGGCATGAACCGCGTGCTCGTGAGGAGCGGGCTTCGACAGATGAACAAGTTGCGGAGACCTTGCTTTGAGGCGATTCGTTGTTTTCTCGGAAAACGAAATTTTGACTTTGAGGACATTAGCTTTTTGATAGCGCCGCTCATAAATTCGGCTGGGCGGATGGACGATGCGACCATATCTTATAAATTTTTGCGGGCTAGAAATTTCACGGAGGCAAATTTTCTTTTTGAGAAGATAAAAGAATTTAACGATTCTAGAAAAGCTGAAGAGCGGGCGCTTTTTGATGAGCTTTTAGCGAGAGTGGACGAGAGAGACCGCGTGCTGGTTTTGTGGGGCGAAGGGTGGCACGAGGGGGTGCTGGGGATAGTCGCAAGCCGCGTTAGCAAGCAGTTTAACAAGCCGTGCATAGTTTTTAGCATAGACGGCGAGCGGGCAAAGGGAAGTGCTAGGAGCGTGGAGAAGTTCGATATACTCGAGCTAATAGGCGAAGGGAGCGAGCTTTTGCTGGGATTTGGCGGGCACAAAGGGGCGGCAGGCGTGAGCATGCTGACTTCAAATTTGGAGGCGTTTCGGCAAAAGATGAACTCGGCAAAGGCGCTTTGTGAGCTGAGTGAAGCGCGGTTTTATGAAGGGCTTTTGGGCGAGATAGACATGCACGCACTTGACGGCGAGTTGCTGGCGTTGCTGGACGAATTTGAGCCGTATGGGCAGAAAAACCCGCGCCCGCTTTTTCAAATTTGCGATGCGTTTGTGGTGGGGGTTAAGCCACTTGGGCGAGAGGGCAAACACATAAAGATAGCTTTGAAAAAGGGCGATGCTTTTGCTGAGGTGATATTTTTTAACTTTGACTACATGCCGCAGATGGGCGAGCTTTTAAGCCTTGTGGTTTCGGTTTCGCGTAATGTTTGGGCGGGGCAGGAGAGCGTGCAGGTGCTGGTGAAAGAGATTCTGTGTTCAGAATGAGGAGTGCGTAGTGTGTAGTGTGTAGTTCGGAGTTCGGAAAACTGCGATTCTTAAGAATTGTCAAATTCACAAAAAAGCGAATTTACAAAATTCCGTTTTCTGTTTTCCGCACTCCGCATTCCGAAAGGGGTCGCAGGGGCGAAGCCCC
>DCIZ01000094.1:3943-6747 GCA_002317305.1 Campylobacter sp. UBA1713 | reverse complement strand
TTAAAATTCGTCAAATACGACAGTATTTTACTCATTTTAAGAAAAAAATCTCCTAAAAACACTCTTCGAAATCAAGCCAAACTGGTTTTTAGAGATGCCCTAAACTATTTTGCGAAAGTTGCGTTTTGTGTAAAGTTTTGGTTTTGCAAGAAGTTTTGCGGTTCTGTTTTTATGGTTTTTATGGTTTTTAAAGACTCTTTGTGAAAAATTTTTGGTAGCAAATTTGAAAAGCAGTTAGTTAGCAGATACGCCACGCTAGTAGCGACCACAGCAGTAAAAAATGTCAGAATCCAGTGCCAAACGCCACGAAAAGCCCACAAAAACAAATTTGGTTTTTTAGCACTAAAGCCAGCGTTTTTAACTTCACTCGCCATATCGTCATCGCCACACATCTCACGCAAAAACGAAAACATCATGCCAAAAACAACGATAAAAAGCGAGCCGACAAGCAAAATGCCAAACATTAACTTAGTCGCCGGCATATCTTTCAGCCCGCTAAAAACCGAAGCGCTATAAACCATCGTCCCGACACTGCCTATCAAAATAGTCGCAAGAATTCCCAAAATAACAACAAGCTCACGTTTGAGTTTTTTGGCTTCTCGTCCAGCTTTTTTTGGCTTTTTGCGCAGATTTTTCCGCCTGTTCAATGGCAACTTTTGCCTGTTGTGCAATATTCTCAATATCTGCTTCTGACTTTTGCATTCTGTTTGCAAGTTCAAGCAAGTTATTTTTTAGAAATTCTTGATTTTCGATAGCACCTTGCGAATCTTCACCAAAATACTCCAACTCTTCACTTACGTTATTTGAAAATTCTTCACTCATAATAACCCCCTAAAATATCCACCATTTTCACGCTCATTCACATCACACAACAAATCCTCTCGCGAAATCACGTTTCTTTCATTCTCTTTATAATTTCTCGCCCACGATTTACCTGCTTTATGGCTCTCATTAACTAACTCAACGGCAGAAACTTTAGACAAAATTCGTATAGCTTTTTTAATGTATTCTGCATTAAGCCCCTCTTTTGTCAGCGTGCTTTCATCTGGTTTTGTTATCTTTTGCCGTCTATCCTCGTCTAAATTGTGTCTAGTCATAAGCCAGTAAGCCTTGTTAAATTTGTAGTTCTCATAAACGCTCGGCAAAACGGGTCCATACTGCCACGCCTCAAAATTCTCCTCAAAAAGCCACTTTTGGTGGTCGCAATAATAACAATAGTTCATAAAAAACAGGATTTTTTGCAACTGCAAATTTGTAACAGGTCTTAACAACGCCACACAATAATCAACAACATACCCAGCTAGTAAATTTGACTCTCCTTTTTTGAAAATAGCTTCCATGTTTGTCTCCTTAAATTTTAGGGGCAAGATTATACCAAAATTTACCTTAAAAAAACAAATTTCACCAAACCCTACTCACTCTTTCTCACCACGTCCGCACCAAGCGCACAAAGCTTGCCCTCGAGATCTTCATAGCCTCTATCGAGGTGATAAATTCTGTGAATTCGGCTCGTCCCGCTTGCCCGAAGTGCCGCTATTACTAGCGCTGAGCTTGCCCGAAGGTCTGTCGCCATCACGTCAGCTGCATTTAGCGCGCCGCCCTCTACCTTTGCTGTGTGTCCGCTTAGCGAAATTCTAGCCCCCATTCGCACCAGCTCGCTAGCGTGCATAAAGCGATTCTCAAAAAGCCGCTCGTCTATGGTGCTAGTCCCTTCTGCTACACATGCCAAAGCCATAAACTGCGCTTGCATGTCAGTCGGAAATCCCGGAAATTCAGTCGTTACTATTTTCACTGGACGAAGTGTTTCACAAGGTTTCACCCGCACAAACTCCACGCCACTTTCGCCACTTTCAACACCACCCAAAACCCCCGTTTCACACTCCACACCCATCTGCGCTAACTTCTCCAAAACCGCCATCAAGTCTTGCGCCCTCGCGCCTTTAAGCACCACATCGCCGCCTGTGATGGCTGCCGCACACGCGTAAGTCCCAGCCTCGATGCGGTCAGATATTACGCTAAAAGGCTGCAAATTTATTAGCTCGCCATCCGTGCCCTCCACGCAAATTTCGCTACTTCCAGCGCCACTTACACTAACGCCGCTAGCCTTTAAAACTTCACAAAGCTGCGCTACTTCGGGCTCTTTTGCGGCGTTAAAAATTCGCGTCTTTCCACGTGCGAGTGCCGCCGCCATGATGATGTTTTCACAGCCTGTAACGGTGATCTTGTCAAAGAAAATGTCCGCCCCACGAAGCCGCCCGCTGGCTTGGACATAACCTTCGCGAATTTCTATCAAAGCGCCCATCTTTTCTAACGCTTTTAGGTGCAAGTCTATGGGACGTGCGCCTATGGCACAGCCTCCTGGCAAAGAAACTTTACACTCGCCAAAACGCGCTAGCAAAGGTCCTAAAACCAAAATGGACGCTCGCATCTTTCTCACTATGTCATACGTGGCGCAGGTTTTGTTTAGTCGCGATGTGTCAAGTGTAGCCGTGTGGTCGCCACGCACCGCCTGCCCGCCTAAATTTTCTAAAAGTTTTATGAGTGTTTTTATGTCCGCAACTTGTGGCAAATTTGAAATTTTGACCTCATTTTTCGCCAAAATGCTTAAAGCCACCAAAGGCAAAGCGGCATTTTTTGCACCGCTCACAACGACTTCGCCACTTAGTCTTTTTCCGCCTGTTATCTCCAAATAGTCCATTTTTTTCCTTTCAACAAAACCAAATTTACAAATCCAAAATTAGGGCATCTCTAAAAACCAGTTTGGCTTGATTTCGAAGAGTGTTTTTAGGAGATTTTTTTCTTAA
>DCIZ01000094.1:436-3923 GCA_002317305.1 Campylobacter sp. UBA1713 | reverse complement strand
CTGTCGTATTTGACGAATTTTAAGGTAAAAATATTCAAAAACAAATTCGAAAGCAAGCCACTAACTTCCGTTAAATGGTTTTTTAGAGGTGCCCATTATAACATTTCCCCATTTTAAACTTGCTTAAATATTTTTTTAGGTATAATAAATGCTTTTAAAAAGGTAAAAAGATGAGGCGATTTTGGCAAATTTTAAGAGACATTAATGAACTAATAGTTTTCAAACACTCGGTTTTCGCACTGCCGTTTATTTTTGTAGCGATGGTTACACAAAGCTTTTTGCAAGATGGCACGGCGTGGTTTGGGTGGCGACTTTTGTTGCTTGGCGTCATCTGTGCCGTGAGTGCGCGCAACTTTGCGATGGCGACAAACCGCCTGCTAGACGCTGACATAGACGCACCGAATCCGCGCTGCGCCTCGCGCCCGAGTGTCGATGGCAGGATAGGTCGGGTGAATCTCACCATTTTCATCATCGCAAACGCCCTTGTGTTCATCATCACCGCCTACTTCATAAATTCACTTTCGTGGGCACTTTGCGTCCCTATTTTGTGCGTTTTGGGCGGTTACTCGCTATTTAAGCGTTTTTCGTTTTTGGCTCACATCGTGCTCGGGCTTAGTCTAGGGCTAGCACCTGTGGCTGGCTGCGTGGCGGTAGGAAACACCGTTACACTTTGGGTGGTTTTGCTTTGCATCGGCGTCATTTTTTGGGTCGCTGGCTTTGACGTTCTCTACTCGTTGCAAGATTTAGAATATGACAAAAAAGCCGGACTTCACAGCATTCCTGCCAAATTTGGCGCGACAAATGCACTGCTCATTTCAGCTTTTTTTCACGCACTTAGCGTGGTTTTTTGGGCGGCTTTTGTGGTAGAGGCAAATTTGGGCGCTTTGGCGTGGCTGGGCGTGGCAGCGAGTGGCGTTTTGCTGGCGTTTGAACATAGAATCGTTCGCAAAGATTTTCGAAAGATAGACCGCGCTTTTTTTACGCTAAACGGCTACCTCGGCGTGGCGTTTTTTTGTTTTATTTTGGTAGATATAATCTCATTTTAAAGGATTTTTATGGAGAAGGTAAATAGTCTGTTGACATTTGTGAATTCAAATTTGGCGCTTGTCGTCATCGTTCTTTTTGGTGTGGTGGCGTTTTGGTTGGTGGTTTTGAGCTTCAAGATAGGTGCGGCAAGCTCAAAAAACACAGCGACAAAGACCATTTTAGAAGATTTGTCAAAAGATAGCTACAAGGCAAAAAAGCTTTTTGAGCAGATAAAAGACTTAGATTCGCTTGACGATCGCGTAAAAAGCATCGCGAAAAAGAAAACAGAAGATATATTTTTCGCACGAATCACACCGCTTATAGACGCGCTTGACGACATAAAAGAGCGTTTTAAGGACGTAAAAGATACGCAGCTTGCCTACATGGAAGAGCGACTGAACTCCATAGAAGAGATAGTCATCTGTTTGCGTGCAAAGATAAACGGCGAAGAAGTAGAGAGCGAAGCCTTTAACCCAAATTTGAGTGAAGAAGAGCAAGTCGAGCGGCTTTTTAACTCAGGTCGAAGCATAGAAGAAATTTCAAAAACGCTTGGCATTAGCATCAGTAAAGTAGCGCTTATCTTGCGAAGTAGGAACAACATATAAAACAAAATGAAACGGGCTTTTACACTCGTCGAGCTGGTTTTAACGCTTGTCATAGGTGCTATTTTGGCAGGTTTTGCCACTTTTACGCTAAACGCTTTAAGTGCAAATTTTGCCATTTCAAGAGAGTTGGTCGGCACAAAACAAGTCGCCACAAACGCCGCACTTGTCCTACAAAAACGGCTAGACCTTCGCATAAAACCTACGCTTGCGGCATTTGAGCCAAATTTGTTTGCATTTGAAAAAACGGCGTTTGTCGCGCCCTCAAAATGCACAGGTTGCACGGGACTTGCGTGGTTTGTAAAGAGCTACGAGACACAAAGGAATCAAGGCATGCTTGGCTGGAGTGGCTACGCCGATGCCGCTAGTGCCAACGCCACAACTACAAAAGTGCTCGTTCCTGAAACGCTAGGCGACCTCTCTACCGCCACCACCACGCTAGCTGACCTAACAGGCACAAAAAGCTACCAGCTAGCACTCATCTTTGACTACGGAGATGCGCAAGTGAGCCAGTTTTACAACCCAAATTCGACAAACGCACACAAAGCACAGCTAAAACCGCCAAACATAGAAGTCGCCAAAAATGGCAAATTTGCCTTGTGGCAGACCTACACACTTTCTCACACCATAAACGCCGTCTTTTTGCGAGGCGATACGCTTTTTCTCGCTTACGACTTTTTGCCGTGGAGTGCTAACGAAGCAAAAGAGGCGGTTTTGGCGACAAATGTCTCTAAATTTAGCTTTAAGTTGGTAGGCGACTTTGGCGTGGTTTTTACCCTTTGTGTTAGAGAGGGAAAGGGCGAAAGCTGCAAAAGCGCCGCCTCGTTTTAAAGGATTTACATGAAACTTGCCATCATAGGCACGACCGCCAGCGGCAAAACCGCACTCGCACTAGAAGTAGCAAAAAGGCTAAATGGCGTCATTTTAAGCCTCGACTCGCTTTGCATCTACAAAGAGATAGACATAGCTAGCGCAAAGCCGACCGCCGAAGAGCTAAACGCCGTTAGGCACTTTGGCATCGACCTTGTCAGTCCAGATGAGCACTTTTGTGTGGGCGACTTTGTGCGTGAATTCAGAGCCGCACAAGAGTTTTGCCACGCCACCAGTCGCCCGCTCATCATAGTCGGCGGAAGTGGCTTCTACCTAGCGGCACTCATGCATGGACTTAGCCCACGTGTGCCACCGCTAAACGCCTTTTTAGACCGCGAAAAACTTTGGCGTAAAATTTGCGAAGTCGATCCGCCATTTGCTGCGGCTTATAGCAAAAACGACACTTTTCGCCTCCAAAAATGGCTAGAAATTTACAAATTCACAAACGAACAGCCAAGTGTTTGGCTAAAAGCAAATTTAGCCGAGCCCGTGCTAAAAAGCCTGCCCATTTTCGAGCTAGACTGGCAAAAAAGCGAGCTAGAAAAGCGAATTTTTAAACGCACGGAAATGATGTTTGAAAGCGGGCTTTTGGACGAGGCGCGTGGGCTTTTTGAGCGTTATGGTTTTGAGGCAAAACCTTTAAATTCCATCGGGCTAAAAGAGTGCGGTGAGTTTTTGCGTGGGCGCGTGGCGAGCGAAAAAGAGCTTTGTGAGCTAGTTTGCATTCACACGAGACAGCTAGCCAAACGCCAACGCACGTTTAACAAAAAGGCGTTTTCTGAAAGTGTAAAGATGGTGAATTTTGACATCGAGGAGAGTTGCGAGAGAATCGTAAATTTTGCAAAAATCCGCCTGCCGTAAAAAACAAAAACCAATGCCGTCATTTGTAAGAGAGACTTTGCAAGAATGACGGCGTTTTGCTTTTTCTGTTTTCTACACATACTTCCCAAAAATTTCCCGCACCTTAACCTTGCATAAAGCCAAATTTG
>DCIZ01000094.1:0-209 GCA_002317305.1 Campylobacter sp. UBA1713 | reverse complement strand
ATGATTTTTGTGGAGGCGCAAACGTGCTGGGACATAAACATAGCTTCTCGTTTTATGATGTATGTAATGAAAATTTTGGAGGAATTTTTCACAAAAAACGAGATAAATTTGCACGGCACAAAGCTCATAAAAGTCCCGCCTGTGAAGTGTTTTTTGCTTTTCACGGGCGAGAGAAAGAGCCTAGAGATGCTTGACTTTAACGAAATTCA
>DCIZ01000071.1 GCA_002317305.1 Campylobacter sp. UBA1713 | reverse complement strand
AAGGTAAAAATATACGAAAACAAATTCGAAAACAAGCGAAGCGCTCGGCGTTAGCCGATGTTTCCTGTAAAGCAAGCCACCAAATTTACTTAAATGGTTTTTTAGAGATGCCCTAAATTCAAGCCCTCGCAACGTTTAATAACTCTTGCCCTTGCTAGACTGGGAATTCTTCACTTCGAAATGCTTAAATGACGGCGTTAGTTTTAAGATTCATCTCTTGCCAAACACGACTACAAAAACGAGTAAAACTATCATAAAAAACATTACAAAAATCATAAAACGCACAAATTTACAAAAATCATAAAAACTACAAAAAAAGAAAAGCAGTTTTAAAGCAACAAATGAGTTACAAAACGTCTACGCCATAAAAGCAAAAGATGAAAAACTTGTTCTATCTAGCTCAAGTGGTGGCGTTTTTTCATTGCTAGCAAAAAATGTGCTAAAAGATGGCGGTGTCGTATTTGGTGTGGCGTTTGACGATGAGTTTGAGGTCAAGCACATCGCAGTTACAAGCGAAGACGAGTTAGTGCGACTAAAAACAAGTAAATATGTCGAAAGCTTTCTCGGGCGGACATTTGAGGAAGTGGCAAATGCTTTAAAAGCTGGCAAAAAGGTGCTTTTTAGCGGAACACAGTGTCAAGTAATGGGGTTAAATTCGTTTTTAAAAAAAACCACACGCAAATTTGCTAACCGCCGAAGTCATCTGCAACTCCGTTCCGAGCGTAAAAGTTTGGCGAGTTTACAAAGACGAACTAGAAAAAAGAGTTGGCAAGCTTAAAGAATTTAGCTTTCGAGATAAGAGTGCTGGCTGGCAAAGTGGCTCATTTCGTGCTGTCGGCGAAAAAGGCGAGCTGGTTACAGCACAAAACAACGACTGCTTTATGCGAGGATTTTTACAACATAAGATCACTAGGGAGTCATGCGGAAGTTGCAAAGCAAAAAATGGTGCAAGTGGAGCAGACATTACACTTGGCGACTTTTGGAAGATCAACTACCTTCACAGAAGCTTTGCCGACAAAAAAGGCGTTAGCCTCATCTTAACTCACACAAAAAAAGGCGAAGAAGCTGTGTTAGCACTTGGCGATAGTGTAAGTGTAAAAAAAGTGGCACTTTTCAAGCCAAAGTCTCAAATCCAGCACTGCTTGGTTTTGGCAAACTTGACAAAAACCGAAGTCAAATCATAAAAGAGACGGTCGAAAGTAAAAGCACAAAAACGCTAAAAGAATCGACAAATAGCGTTGATGTGGGCATCGTAACTTTTACTCACACGAAAGACAACTACGGACAAGTCCTTCAACTCTACGCTTTACAAAGCTACATACGAGAGCATTATCCGAATTTAGTTGTGAGAAACTACGAATACAAAGATGTAAAAAAGCGCGTTGGCAAGCTCGAACTCATAAACAAATTTGCCTTTAAATTCCTTAAAAGACGTTTTAGTTTTGACATTTTTAGTTTTGATTTGACTAGTTTAAAAGGTTTCGTAAAGCTAGTTATTAGTAAATTTAAGGGTATTTTTGATGCAAATTTGAGAGTTGCTGGCAAAAATAGCGCAATTAGAGAGGCAAAATTTGACAAATTTAGAACACAGATAAATTTTGAACGAGAAAATTTATCTGCTAGCAAATTTATAGTTGGAAGCGATCAGGTTTGGAATGTCTACAATGGCGGTAACCTAAAACTATACAAAAAGCAATTAGACTACTACACACTAACTTTCGCACGCAAGTTTAACCCGCACGCGAAGCTTTTTTCTTATGCAGCTAGTTTTGGTAGGAAAGAGTTTTCGCCTCAACTTAACGCGTTTTTTCAGCCACGTTTGGCAAAATTTGACGCCATTAGCATACGAGAAGAGGTAAATTTGACAGATTTGGAAAGATGGGGCGTAAGTGGCGAAGTAGTGCCAGACCCGACACTGCTAATAGGTGGCGAAAAATGGGCAAAGATGGGGCAGGAGTTTGGCACAAAAGATAAGGCGTTTTGTTATATTTTGATATCACAAACCGCTGTAACGTGGGAGCAAATTTTTGCAAAAATGAAAACTGAAAGTGTGCGAGTTTATGCAAATATGCCTTTTGGTAAATTTGCGTTACAATACGGCAAAGACTCACAGCAGCCAGGAATAGAAGAGTTTGTGTGTGCGATTCGTGATTCTAAATTTGTCGTTACAAACTCTTTTCACGGTGTGGTTTTTTGCATCCCCCTAAACCGCCCATTCTTTTTTCTAGGGCTTTCTGGTAAAAGTGCACAAATGAGCGATCGCACAGAAACGCTACTAAAAGTAGTCGGGTTAGAACACTTGGTAGTAAATGAACTAGAAGATTTTGACGAGGATAAATTTTTAAGCATAAATTGGACGGATGTAAACGAAAAGGTGGCACTTTACAGAGAAAAAGGCGAGGAATTTTTACGCAAAATTCTAGCTATGTGAGGCGTGTCAGATAGACATTTGAAGTTTTATTTATTTGTGGATTTTATATCCATAAAAACAAATCAAACCAGTTTGGCTTGATTTTTTAAAGGGCATCTCTAAAAACCAGTTTGGCTTGATTTACAGGAAACATCGCCTAACGGCGACCGCTTCGCTTGTTTTCGAAGAGTGT
>DCIZ01000070.1:2081-4364 GCA_002317305.1 Campylobacter sp. UBA1713 | reverse complement strand
AGTAGTTTTTAGAGATGCCCTTATAAACATTGGAGAAAAAAAATGATAAAAACATTTGCCGAGTGGGAGAGACAAGAGGCACTCATCGTCTCTTTGCCACACGAAAAAACCGACTGGAAACCATACCTAAAAGAAATTTTAGCCAGCTACAAAGAGTTTGTAAAAACAGCGGCGACTTTCCAAAAAGTCATCATCATCGCGCCAAGCTTTGCCGACTTTTTGCCATTTTCAAATTTAGAAAATGTCGAATTTTGCCAAGCCCAAACAAACGACACGTGGGTTAGAGACTACGGCGCTTTGGACTTCAAAGAAGACGGCAAAGTAAAAAGCTACGACTTTCGCTTCAACGCGTGGGGTGGCAAATTTGAAAGCGCGCTAGACGACAGCGTAAATGAAAAGATGTTTAGCGAATTTTTTGACGAGGAGCTCACCAGTGTAGATCTCATTTTGGAGGGCGGTAGCGTGGAGTTTAACGGCGAAGGCGTCATGCTAACGACCACAGAGTGCCTGCTAAATGCAAACAGAAACGGACTTTCAAAAGAGGCGTTAGAAAGCGAGTTAAAAGAGCTTTTTGGGCTAAGTCGCATCGTGTGGCTAGAAAACGGCTTTGTGCGTGGCGATGACACAGACTCACACATAGACACGCTAGCACGCTTCATCTCGCCCACTTGCGTTGCTGTTGCTAGCATGAGAGACGAAAAAGATGAGCACTTTTTGCCGCTAAAAAAGATGCGCGAAGAGGTGGTGAGTGCGGGCTTTGACGTGGTGGAGTTGCCGCTACCTCGCGAAGTCAAATTTGAAGGGCGGCGACTCGGGGCTACTTACTGCAACTTTGTCTTTGTAAACGGCGGGCTCATCGTGCCGACCTACGGCGACAAAGAGAGTGATGACTACGCACTGGGCGTTTTGCAGCGTGCTTTGCCACACCTAAAAGTCGTGGGCGTGGATGCTCGTGTTTTTGTAAGGCAAAATGGCAGTTTGCACTGCTCGTGCCAAAACCGCTTCGCTAGGGAGTAAAAGAGAGTTTAGCAAAAAACAAAATTTAAAAAAAGAGAGAAAAATTTAAAAAAGGATAAAAAATGAAAATAGGAATCGTAGCACACAAGTATTTTGGCAGTAAAGAAGCCACCATGAAAGAGACCGCCGCAGGCATCAGAGAGGTAGTCAGAGCAGGCGCGCAGCTAGTCGTTTTGCAAGAGTTACACCAAAGCGAATATTTTTGTCAGATAGAGGACGTGGCTAAATTTGACTATGCAGCGGAGTTTGAGAGAGATAAAGATTTTTGGTCGCAAATAGCACGCATCGAGCAAGTGGTGCTGGTAACTTCGCTTTTTGAGAAACGTGCCGCCGGGCTTTACCACAACACAGCAGTGGTTTTTGACAAAAATGGCAGCGTTGCAGGCACTTACCGAAAGATGCACATTCCGGACGACCCGCACTTTTACGAGAAATTTTACTTTACGCCGGGCGACTTGGGCTTTGAGCCCATAGACACGAGTGTGGGGCGACTGGGCGTGATGGTTTGCTGGGATCAGTGGTATCCTGAAGCGGCGCGGCTAATGGCACTAAAAGGGGCAGACATCTTGATCTACCCGACTGCCATAGGCTGGCTAGAAGAGGAGAGTGCTGAGGAGAAAAACCGCCAGTTGGAGGCGTGGGTGGCAGTTCAGCGGGGACATGCAGTGGCAAACGGCTTGCCTGTCGTGGCGGTGAATCGAGTAGGCTTTGAGCCATCGCCAAAGGGCAAAGGCGGGATAAATTTTTGGGGAAATAGCTTTATCTTTGGTCCGCAAGGAGAGCAAATTTACCGCTCAAACGAATTTTCTTTGGTGGCAGAGACCATAGACGTAGACCTAAAAAAGTGCGAAAATGTCCGCCGTTGGTGGCCTTTTTTACGCGACAGACGCATCGAGTGTTATGAAGGGCTGACAAAACGCTTTTTGGACTAATGTGCGTGTGGCGTGCGTTCAGAGTGCGTAGGACGGAATTTTTCACTTATCAAAAAACACAAACAACGCCGTCTATACGGAAAACGGAATGCGTAAAACGGAATGCGGAATTTAGTAAATTCGCTTTTTTGTGAATTTGACTTTTTACTCCCTTAAATTTCAGTAGATTCTTCGCTCCGCTCAGAATTACAGCGTTGGTTTATGTTTTTTGTTTCTAGCAAAATTTTAGTAAAATTCAAAAAAAGTCATGCAACGCCGTCATTCTAATGGCGTAAGCTAGAAGAATCCTCTGCCTTTTTAGCAAGTAGAATCTTTAGGGCATCTCTAAAAACTA
>DCIZ01000070.1:0-1931 GCA_002317305.1 Campylobacter sp. UBA1713 | reverse complement strand
CTAGTTTTTAGAGATGCCCTTAAAGTTTTTCACACTCTTACATCGTTAGACACTTGCTAAAAAGCCCGTCATTTATCCACTCCAAATTTAACCGCACCGCCTCTTCGCCGCACTCCACGCCCACAAACCGCCGCCCAAGACTAAACGCCTCTTTCAAAAAACTCCCACTTCCCGCAAAGCAGTCCATCACAAGCGAATTTTCGTTTGAGCTCGCTAGCAGAATCCGCCGAAGCATCAAAGCGTTTTTTTGTGTAGGGTAAATTTGGTTTTGCGGGTCTTTGAACTCCCAAATGTCTTGCGTTTTTTTTCCTTTTTGTGCGTCAAAGTAAATTTTTTTTCGTGGCACGCCGTTTTTGCTCCACTCCAAAAGCCCTTCACTCTCTAGCCTGTTTAACTCATCGTGAGAACTCCGCCAGTGCCGCCCTTTTGGCACTTCTACGCCATTCCATGCTTTGCCACTTTCGCCACTTATTACTTCGCCCGGCGCATGCAGCGGAACTGTCGTATAAAAGCCCTTTTCATCACACTTTTTAAACCGCTCTTTTGCGTTTAAGTCCTCTTCAAAAACCTCGTTAAAGATGTAGTTTTTTGTTTTTGAGTAAAATAAAATGGTATCTTTTATGTTGCCGTAGCCCTTTCTGCTAAAATTTTTCGGGTTGCATTTGATGCGAGTTATCTCGTTTATAAACCGCTCAATGCCAAAAATCTCGTCCATCAAAACTTTCAGATAGTGGCTCATTTTTGTGTCAATGTGCACGTAAATGCTACCTTTTTCGCTCATCATTTCACGCACCAAAACCAGCCTTTTTCGCATAAAAGCCAAATACTCTTCGAGGCTAAATTTGTCGCTATAAGCCACATTTGACGCGCGACTTACGCTAAGAGTCCCGCCCACACGAAAGGTGTTGTTTGTCGCAAACGGCGGGTCTATGTAGACTAGATCAACGCTACTTTTGTAGCCATTTTTTAGCAAAAATTCAAGTGCGTTTAGGTTGTCATCGCCTATAAAAATGCTACTTAACATGAAAACAAAAACTCCCGTAAAAGCAGGGCTGAAAAGATATTTTTGCCACTTTCGCCACACTGGCAAATTTGCGTGTAGAGTTTGTTTTTGCCTTTAATGTAGCAAACGCCATCAAGAATCGCCACTTTGACGACATTTTGGCTTAAATTTTGCTCTAAAAGTGCCAAAGCGTCTTCTAGTTGTGCGTTTTGGTGTCCGCCAAAATCTGTTAAAAATTTCGCCTCGCCTATGACAAATTTACCGCCAACTCGTGCTATCAAATCAAGCCCTTTTTCTCTTTTGTAGCCTAAAAATGCACTCGCAAATTCCGCCATCTTTGCATCGCTTTCATCCAAAACCGCACTGCCGTTAAACTCCACAAAATCATCAAATTTAAGCAAAGGCAAGCCCGTTGCGCCACTTTGCAAAAACCGCCTAAACAGCGGACCTATCTGCCTGTTTGTCTCTTTTGGTGATGAAATTTGTTTGTAAATTTCACCCAAACCCATCTCTTTAAGTCTGCCACAAAGCCTTGCGACCGTTTGCGGATTTCTCTTAATAGCGCTTCTGTCACGCCGCAAATACGCCACGTAGCTATCCTTAAAAGCAAACAAGTCAAATTTAAGCAAAGCCTCAAGCACTGCTTCGTTTTTGCCACCCTCAAACGCCTTTTCAAATTCACTCCACTTTACAGAATCTACCTCTCGCACGCTGTCTGGCATGAGCGGATATACACGAAAAAGCTGGTCTAGGTAGTCTCTTTGGTTTGCTAGCTCAACGCTTGCGTTTAAAAAGTAGTTCATGTTTGCTCCTTGTTAGTGGTTGTATTAACCGATTGGTTTATTAAAGCGTTAAAAAATACTTTTAGGGCACCTCTAAAAAACCATTTAAGTAAATTAGGGTGGCTTGCTTTCGAATTTGTTTTTAC
>DCIZ01000110.1:23954-33721 GCA_002317305.1 Campylobacter sp. UBA1713 | reverse complement strand
AAAGCAAAAATGTTTCTTTAAATTCGCTAAAAAGCGAATTTACCTAAATTCCGTTTTCCGTTTTCCGTTTTCCGAATGGGGTCGCAGGGGCTTTGCCCCCGTCCGCCCGTCCCGCCGCATTCTTTTGAGATTTATCGAAAAAGAATACGGCGGCGGGACAAACAAAAAAGCGTTAGCTTTTACATGCGGAATGCGGAATGCAGAAATTCGCAAAAAAGCGTATTTGCTTAACTTCCGCACTCCGCATTTTGAACGCACTACGCGTGTAAAAACACAACTTTGGCAAATTTGCCACAACAAAAAAACAAAAAGGAAAGAGTTTTTATGAAAGCTTGTATACTACAACTCTACACACTCGGCATCAACGACTCACGCATCAGCCAATACTTAAGCGCCGCTAAAAGTCGTGGTGCTAGCCTTGTCTTGATAGGCGAGTATATCATAAATTCTTTCTTTACCGACATGCTCACCATTCCCACCTCCATCCTCCGTGAACAAACGCACATAAAACGCCTCATCTTAGAAGAGTTGGCAAAAAAACATGAGCTCACCATAGTCGTCCCGATGGTCATCTTTCGTGGCGACAAGCCCTTTAAAGTGGTGGCAAAATTCACGCCAAACGCCTTTGAAAGCGTGGAACAAACGGCACTCATAAACTACCCGCACTGGGACGAAGCGGCGTTTTTTGCAAACAAGAATCGCGACTTTAAATTTATGAATTTTAAGATAGACGGCTTTAAATTTGCGGTGATGTTTGGGTTTGAGACGCACTTTGACAAGGCGTGGATAGAGCTGATGAAGCTGCGACCAGACTGCGTTTTGGTGCCGACAGCGTGCACGCTAAACTCCATCGCGCGATGGAATGCGCTTTTGGTAACGAGGGCGTTTACAAACAACGTCTACATTTTGCGCGCAAACAGACTGGGCAAAGCCAAATTTGAAGAAGCCGAAAGCGAATTTTACGGCAACTCAATGCTAGTCGATCCAAACGGCTTAATAGTCGACAGCTTGGAGGGAAATGAAGGACTGCTCATTTGCGACATCTCAAAAGAGATGCTCACAAACGCAAAAAACATGTGGAAGTTTTCGTTTTTTTAGAAAATTTGGTGGCGAGCGTGCGAAAAACAAAATGCAAAGAATCGCAGAATCAACGCCGTCATTCGCAAGGAAGGCGAAGGAAGAATCCCTGCATGGCGAGAGCGTAGAATCTGCAAATTTGCTTTTGCGTAAATTTATAGATTCTACTCGCTTAAATTTCAGGGGATTCTTCGGTCGCTAGCTCCCTTGCGAATGACGGCGTTGTTTGACGATTCTGTAGAATCGCAAAATCCGCACTCCGCATTCTGCATTACGAACGCACTTTGAAAGCTTACAAATTTGCCTTTACCACCATCGCCCAAATGATGACAAACATGATGAGTGTGGGGAGTTCGTTGTAGTAGCGGAAAAATTTGCCACTCTTTTTACACGTGCCGTTTAGTAGCTGTTTGTAAAAATGCCCGAGACTAAGATGATACGCCACGAGCAAAACCACGCAAAGCAACTTCACGTGAAAATACCCCATCGCCATTAGGTTTTTTGGACCCCAAACGATGATGGCGACACCTGAGAGAATCGCACCAAACATCGCTATCCAGCCGATGCCGTTGTAAAGTAGCCTCTCTTGCTTTAAAATAACACTACAATACTCCTTTTTCTCCAAATTTTCTACATGATGCACGTAGAGACGTGGCTGGTAGAAAAGCATCGCCATCCACGAGATAAACGACAAGTAGTGAAACCACTTTACCCACAGATATACTTCTGCGCTCATAAAAACTCCTTGTGTGAGATTAAAGGGCATCTCTAAAAACTACTTAATCAGTGGCTCACTTTCGAGCCTGTTTTTGCGCTTTTTTGCCTTAAAACTCGTTACATAGGCATGCTATGCTCCTCGTTTTAAAACAAAAAAATCGCTAAAAACATTTCTCGAAATTGAGCCAAACTAGTTTTTAGAGATGCCCTAAAGTCAAGATTTTAGCTAAAATAAAATTTAATTTTGTTAAAATGCCAAATTTTAAGTTGCAAACAAAAAACAGGAGCAAAAGATGAATTTGATAGAAAAACTAGAAACAAAAACGCGGCTAGACTACGAAGATGGCGTGAAACTTTGGGAGCTTGACCTCTTTACGCTAGGCAAATTTGCCGATGCCATTCGCCGCGAAAAACACCACGACAAAGTCTTTTTCAACCACAATCGCCACATAAATCCCACCAACATATGTGCCGACTCGTGCAAATTTTGCGCATTTAGCGCTAGCCGAAAAAACCCAAACCCATACGAGATGACCCACGAGGAGATTCTCGCCATCGTAGAAGAGTGCGTGGCGCGTGGCGTAAAAGAGTTTCACATAGTTAGCGCACACAGCCCAAACAAGTCGCTCGAGTGGTATTTTGAGATTTTTAGACTCATAAAAAGCCGCTTTCCAGAGGCTCACGTAAAGGCGATGACCGCCGCTGAAGTGAATTTTTTGGCGAAAAAATTTGGTTTTACCTTTGAGGCGTTGGTGCAAAAAATGTTAGAATATGGCGTAGATTCCATGCCAGGTGGCGGTGCTGAAATTTTTGACGAAGCGGTCAGAAAGCGAATTTGTGGCGGCAAAGTGAGCTCAAAAGAGTGGCTACAAATTCACTCGCTTTGGCACGAAAAAGGGCGGCAGAGCAACGCCACGATGCTTTTTGGACACGTCGAAACCCGCGAGCACCGAACAGACCACATGCTTCGCCTTCGCGACGTGCAAGACACCAGTCTAGCGCGCGGCAACGGCGGCGGTTTTAACGCCTTTATACCGCTAGTTTTTCAGCGACAAAACAACTTTTTAGACGTAAAAGGCGTGCTAGGTAGCGAGGAGATTCTAAAGACTTTTGCGGTGGCGCGGATTTTGCTAGACAACTTTTCGCACATAAAGTCTTACTGGGCGACTACGACACTAAACCTAGCACTTGTGGCGCAAAACTTCGGCGCAGATGACCTGGACGGGACTATAGAGCTTGAAAGCATACAAAGTGCGGGCGGTGCAAAGAGCAGAAACGGACTAATGATGAAAGAGTTTGTGGAGCTCATTCAGACGAGCGGTTTTAGGGCGGTTGAGCGCGATTCTCTCTACAACGAAATTTGCGTTTTTTAAATTTGGTTTTAGAAAGCAAAATGCAATAAATTTCACAAAAAAAGGACTTTGATGAACGAAAAAACCACCGAAAAAACCGCTGCACAAGCCGCACAAGCCACAAAAAGCGGTTTTGTAAATTTGATAGGACGGACAAATTCGGGCAAAAGCTCGCTGCTAAATTTTTTGCTTGGCGAGAAAATTGCCTTTGTTAGCCACAAACAAAACGCCACACGCCGAAAGATCGCCGGAATCGTCATGCACGAAAACGCACAAGCTGTGTTTGTTGATACGCCCGGACTCAACAAAAGTGAGCGCACCATGAACAAACTCATGAACGAAACTGCCATCAAATCCGTAGGCGATGGCGACTTGGTCCTGTTTTGCGCCTCTGTCTTTGACACGCTTGACGACTATGAGTTTTTTTTAAGCCTAAACGCAAAAATGCCGCACATCATCGCACTCACAAAAGTAGACCTCGCCACAAAAGAGCAGCTTTTTGCAAAACTCTCGCTTTACAGCGCGCATGCAGACAAATTTGCCGCCATCGTGCCTGTGAGTGTCAAAAAAAACGCCTACAAAAAGCCGTTGCTTGACGAGATAGTTCGCTTGTTGCCAACGCATCCTTACTTTTATGACACGGAAAATTTAAGCACGGCTAACACAAAAGATATCGCCCGAGACTTCATTTTAGAGGCGGTTTTTGACAGCGTGAGCGAGGAGATTCCATACTGCACGGACGTGCGAATTTTGCGTGTAAAAGAGGGCGAAAAGGTGGTCGAAATAGAGGCGCAAATAGTAACCGACACAGCCAGCCACAAGGCGATTTTGATAGGCAAAGATGGCGGCGCCATAAAGCGAATAGGCATAAAAGCGCGCAAGCTAATAGCGGGACTTTTTGGGCAAAAAGTGATGCTTCGTTTGGAGGTTGTAGTCCGAAAAAACTGGGCGACAAATGAAGACATCATAAAAAAAGAGTTTGGATATGAGTAGAAATTTTTGTGGTTTTGGCGGTGGTTTTGGGCGGTTTGGCGGTGGTTTTGGGCGGTTTTTTGGGCGGTTTGGCGGTGGTTTTAAATTTGGTTTTCGTAAAAAACGGGCGTTAAAAATCTTGCAAAACGAAAAAGATTTTGACAAAAAAAGCACAAATTTGCTTCTCGTGCCACAAAGCGAGCTATATTTTATGCTCATAAAAAGCGGTGAAGTGAGCGACTTTTTTGGCAGAGAGTTTTTTTTAAATTTGTCAAAAAGTGGCTTAAAAAATAGCTCAAAAACGAGCGAACTTCACGACTTTTTTATGGCAAAAATTTATGAACGCCACGCTTTGGAGGGCGAATTTGTGGTCGGTTTTTGTCAAACTTTGAGTGGAAATTTTGCCGTTTTTGCCGTGAAACACGAATTTTTCGCACCGTTTTCTAGCTTGCCTTTTTTGGACTTTGTCGTGCCTGAGTGCGCATCTTTTAGTGGCGAGGATGGCGACTACTTTGTGGTCGGAAGTGGCTTTGTGGCACTTTACAAAAACGGGAATTTTGAGAGTGTTAAGACGCTTTTGGAGAGTAGCGAAGAGGCGGTTCGTGAGCGAGTGGCTTCGTTTGGCGAATTTGACGTGGTGAAGGTTTTAAGAGCGAGCGAACTAACGCCAAATATAGCCTTTTTTACGCCAAATTTGACACCTTTGCCGCGAGTGGTGAAACGTAGTGTGAAACTTGTTTTTTGCCTTTTGTTTGGCATTTTGGCTGGCGTTTTTGTGCCTTGTTTTGAATTTGTAGAAAGTGTTTTTTTAAGTCGAGAAAACCATCTTTTAAGTCAAAACGTTAGCATTTACAAGTGGCAAAATTCAAATTTAAACGGCTCTCTTTTGACTAAACAAAAAAGAAAAAACGGAGATGATTTAGAGGCGGTAAGCTCTCGTGAAACATTTGAGCCGCTTAACAAAAAAGAGCAAATTTTTAACACGCTTTTTGACACGCCTGTAGTGGTGCAAAAGTTGCATTGGCTTGGCGCGGTAGCACTAGCAAGCGGCGTGGAGTTTGAACGTGTGGAGATGAGACAAAAAAGCACAAAAGTGCGCGTAAAAGCGCAAAATAAAAGTGCGATAGTGGTGTTTTTGGAATTTTTTGAACATGCGAAACAGGGCAATATTGAACCAAAAGAGAGTGGTTTTGTAAGCGATGTGGAGATTTTTTTTAAGTAAATTTAAAGGCTCAAGAATCAACAAAATTTAAGCTTGTTTTGTTAATTTTTTTTGTTGATTGTGGTTAAATCACAAAGAAAATTTACATAAACGATGTTAAAATTAGCGAGAGAAAATTCGCTTAAATTTAAGTGAGCCTTTTGTTTTTTAAGAGAAAAAAAGAGAAAAACCAGAGAGCGAAAGCTCCACACGCTCGGTGGTTTTGTAAATTTTTGTAATATAAAATAGCAAAACAAAGCAAAATTTAAGTGGGGCTTCGCTACAATAAGTGAGTTGAAATTAGTTAATTATGTTGAGCTGTTGTAGCAGTTCAACAATATTTTTTGCGAGTATGCTAAGTTTTAGCAGGAACTCTACAAATTTGCCTATCTTCTGAAAAAATTTTTCATATCTTTAGCCACCTTTCTCAAAACACCGAGCGGTAACAGCCTCATAATGCTTCTGACATTTTAGCGAAATAAGCTTAAAGTTTGTTGATTCTTGATATTTTTAAATTTGAGATTTGGCGTAATTGTAAATTTATGCATTTTGCATTTTAAAAAGAAAAAAAGACCAAAGCCAAATTTGCTTTAGCTTTGGTCATTTAGGAAAAAGTAAGTTGTGAAAAAATTTTGTAAGTAAAGCTGCGGTTGTTTTTTGGTTCGGTTGGCTGTCGGTTTCGTTTGCTACGTTTGCCACGTTAGCCAAATTTGCCGTTTGGCTACGTTGCTCGTTTTAGCCCGTTTGGTGTTACTTCTCAGCACCGCTCTCGCGACTTGCGTAAATTTCTTTTTCGATTTTTATATAAAAATCCGCTATCGCCTCATATGCCTTGCCCCACGCCGTTAGCGTCTCCTCGTCCGCGCCAAAAACGTTTTTGATGGCTTCTAGCAAACACGCGCCGACTATTGGGTAGTGCTCTGGCAAAACGCCAAGTCCAACGTGAGTTTTTCCGACTTTTTTGACGAAATCTGTCATTTTTTCTAAATTTTCGACATTTTGCGCCGCAAGCAAGATAGAATTTGCCAAAGCCTTTGGCTGCCGCCCGTCCGCCTGTTTCTCCATGTTAAACATCGGTTTCACCTCTGGATAGTTCTCAAACATAAACGCATAAAACCACCGAGTGAGCTCCTCGCCGCGCTCTTTTAGCACTGGCACGCTAGATTTGACGATCTCGACTTCTCTTTGTGTCATAAAATTCCTTTGTGTTAAGATGTGGCGGCATTATAGCTAAATAAGATAAATTTTATCTTAAATATGCGAAATAGTGAAAATTTGCATTTTCACGCCACTTTTTGCGGTATTTATGGTATAATTCGCACTAAAAATTTCACAAAAAGGAAAAATATGCTTATTTTCGAAGCACTAAATTTGGTAAAAAGTAAATTTGGAAGCACGCTTGCTTGGCAGATGCTTTCGTTTTGCGAGAAAAAAACACGCGAAGAGCTATTTTTGCACTCAAATTCGCCACTCTCAAACGAGCCATTTTTTTACGAGATTTTTGGGCGTTACCAAAACGGCGAACCCTTTGAATACATTACAAACGAAGCGGAGTTTTTTGGGCGTTTGTTTTTTGTAGAAAAAGGTGTCTTAATTCCGCGTGTTGAGACAGAAATTTTGGTCGAAAAGTCGCTAAAATTTTTGTTTGAATTTGTAGAAAATCACGCTAAAAATTCGCAAAAACTTAGAGTGCTAGAGGTGGGCGTAGGAAGTGGCATAGTCGCCGTTAGTTTGATTTTGGAATGGGCGGCAAAGTGCGAATTTGAGGCAGCAAATTCACAAAAAACAAAAATTTCAGCCGTTTCAGCCGTTTCAAATTTGCCTTCTCTTGAAATTTACGCCACAGACATATCGCCAAAAGCGCTTGAAGTTACCACAAAAAACGCGCTAAAATTTGGCTTTTCTCTTGCCAAAAACGAAGACAAAAACGAAAAAACAGAGACACAAACGCAGCCAAAAACAGAGCCAAAAACGCAAGCCAAAAAACCTGCTGCCACGCTTGTTTTCGGTCGCCACACGTTGCAGCTTTTTTGCGCTTCGCTTGACGGCGGGCTTTGTTTTTCGCCTGACCTACTAGTGAGCAACCCGCCCTACATCGCGCTAGACTATCCGCTAGATTCGTGGGTTTTAAGCGAGCCACACGAGGCGCTTTTTGGTGGAAAAGTGGGCGATGAACTGCTTTTAGCACTGGTAAAAGTGGCGCAAAAAAGGCGTTGTGCTTTGGCGTGCGAGATGGGTTTTGACCAAAAAGCAAGGCTTGAAAGAGAGTTGCAAAAAAGCGGATTTGAGGTGGAGTTTTTCAAGGACAACGCAGGGCTTGACAGAGGTTTTGTAGCGAAAATTTAAGGCATTAAATTTGAAATGGAAATTATACTTTTGGCTTTGGAAATAGTTGTTTTGTTGAAAAAGCTATAGCTAATCAACAAAACTAAACGAAAATTCAAGTGAACAATACTAGCATATCCTCACTTAACTTTACCTTATTCCATCATCTCATTTTATGCTAGGCACGGGTGAGGATTGCCAGCAAATTTTCTTTTTTAAACTTTCTTTTTAAATTAAAGCTAAAATTTAGCAAAATGTAGTTAAAATTAAATTTGGTTTAAGGCTAGTCGTGCTATGCATCGAAAGAAAGGTAGTTGAACGCCATGGAAGAGTTAAAATGCATAATGGAAATTATACTTTTGGCTTTGGAAATAGTTGTTTTGTTGAAAAAGCTATAGCTAATCAACAAAACTAAAACGTCTAACAAGTAAATAATATTAGCATATCCTCACTTAACTTTACCTTATTCCATCATCTTATTTTATGCTAGGCACGGGTGAGGATTGCCAGCAAATTTTCTTTTTTTTAAATTTTCTTTCGTTCACTTTTTCCGAATCTCCACGCTAAGTGCGTGCCCTGTTAGCCCTTCTGCTTTTGCAAGCGCCGCGCAGTGTTTGCCAAATTTCGACAAAAATTCCGCGTTTAGGCTTATGACCGAGCTCTTTTTCATGAAGTGCTCCACGCCCAAAGGTGAGAAAAATTTGGCAGTTGAGCCCGTAGGAAGCGTGTGGTTTGGACCCGCCAAATAGTCGCCAAAAGCCTCTGGCGTATAGTGTCCCAAAAAGATCGCCCCCGCGTGTTTAATGCGTGGCAAAAGCTCAAAGGCGTTGTCTGTCGCGACCTCAAGGTGCTCGACTGCTAGCTCATTTGCCAGCTCAACGCACTCGCTTAAACTCTCACAAACTATGATGGCAGCTCGCCCGTCCACGCTTTTTTGCGCTATCTCCTTGCGCTCAAGCCCCTCCAAAACGGCGTAAATTTCACGCTCAACCTCACGCGCAAAAGCCAAATTTGGCGTTAGCAAAAAGCTGCTCGCTATCTCATCGTGCTCGGCTTGGCTCAAAAAGTCCGCCGCCACCACACGCGCGTTTGCACTAGCGTCAGCGATGATTCCCACCTCGCTAGGACCTGCCACCATGTCGATGCTAACCTCGCCAAAAACGAGCTTTTTTGCAGTCGCTACAAAGATGTTGCCAGGTCCAGTTACCACGTCTACTTTTTTCACAGCGTGTTTCACGCCGCACTCTTCGCACGCCGCCGCACCGCTTGCCATCAGCCCGACCGCACTTGCGCCACCGACTTTGTAAGCCTCTTTCACGCCACAAAGGTGCATCGCTGCCAGCAAAAGTGAATTTACCTTGCCACCGACCGCCGGCGTGCAAACCACCACCTCTTTTACACCCGCAACAAGTGCCGGCGCTACGTTCATGAGTAGCGAGCTCGGGTAAGCCGCCTTGCCACCGGGCACGTAAACGCCCGCACGATCCACTGGCGTAACTTTCTGCCCTAAAATTTCGCCACACTCACCGAAACTAAGCCAGCTCTTTTCTAGCTGTTTTTCGTGAAACGCTTTGATGCGTTCAAACGCCACGACAAGCGCCTCTTTTAGCTCTGGTGTAAGAGTTTCAAAGGCTTTTTTCATCTCCTCTTGTTTCACGAGAAGGTCGCTACCGTCCCAGCCGTCAAAACGTTTCACGTGTTCTTTTACGGCGACTAGCCCGTTTTGTTTTATTTCGCTTAGAATTTTGCTAACGGCTGGAATCACTGCGTCCATGTCCATCTCGCCACGCTTTGCAAGAGTGGCAAATTCTTCTGTAAAATTCGCATCTTTTGTGGTTAAAAATTTCATCTTTTCTCCTAAAATTTGGTTTTTGTAAATTTGGGCTTTTTGCGTTTTTTTGCCTGTGTGAAACGCTTCGTGAAAAGTGCTGTGAAACACTCCGTGAAAACGCTCAAATGAAGAATTCCACGTTCAGAATGCAAATTTCAAAATGCAGATGGAGTGTTGAAATTTGCATTGAAAATTTGCAAACAACGCCGTCATTCTGAGGGTGCGAAAGCGCCCGAAGAATCCCCTGAAATTTGACAAAGTTGAATCGTCAAATTTGCTTTTTTGTGAATTT
>DCIZ01000110.1:13639-23941 GCA_002317305.1 Campylobacter sp. UBA1713 | reverse complement strand
TTTAAAGAAACATTTTTGCTTTGCAAAAAGTGCTTCGCTTGTTTTACAGGAACTTCGTTTGAAGATTCTACTCGCTCAAAAGGCGGGGGATTCTTCGGTCGGCTACGCCTCCATCAGAATGACGGCGGTAACAGAAAACGGAATGCGGAAAACAGAAAACGGAATTTGTGAAAATTCGCTTTTTCGTGAATTTTAAAGATTCTACTCGCTCAAATTTCAGGGGATTCTTCGGTCGCGTTCGCTCCCTCAGAATGACGGCGTTGCTTGTCGATTCTAGAGAATCGCGCACTACGCACTACGTTTTCTACTTTTGACAAAAAAGCTTAAATCGGACATATTGATTCACATTCATGTAGTTGGCGTCTGCTTCGTTTTTTAGCCGTTCTAGCTCATCGTTTGTAAAATAGACCAAGATAGTTTTATCGCGTTTTAGTCCCTTTTTTTGTGCGGTTTCTGTCGAAGTGTTTGTGTTTGTGTTTTTTGTTTGCAAAGAAAAGTCGCTATTTTTTTCACTAGACAAATTTGCCACACCGCTAACACCGCCACTCACGCCGCCACTCACGCCGCCGCTCGCACCAACGCCACTCGCACCACCAACCGCACTAAATTCGCCTTCGTTGCCACCAGTTTCACCTCTTGCACCGTCCAAAAATTCACTCTCGCTCATCTTTTTGCTTAAAGTTTTAAAACCCATCTTAACTCCTTAAACCAAATTTAACCGAAAATTTTCGTTACTTTTTCGACAAATTCAGCATAAAATTCCTCAAAATCGCCTCTTGCTTTGTCAGATTTGAGACAAAATTCGCTCAAACTTTTTCCTTCTATAACCGCTTTTCTGTAAGATACACGCTCGTAGATTACACTTTCTAGCAGCAAAACGCTTGTCAGCCCTCGCTCCTCACGAACTTTTTCTATGTATTCACGCATGTTTTGCAAGTCTCGTGCCAAAAAAGGATTTGGCGATACGCGTGAAATGAGCACAAAGCAAGCCAAATTTGGGTTTAGGTCGCGCGAGTCTGTGTAAATTTCTAGCATGCGGTCTAGCACGCTTACGTCATATTGGGACGGAATGGTGGGAATGATCATGACATCGCTGTTTAGCATCGCCTTTCGCATCTCTTTTGAGTCGCGCCCGCCCGTGTCTACTACGATGCTGTCAAAATTTGCCTTCATTCGCTTTATCTCGTCGCCGAGTGCAACTCCTGTTTTGCTAACGATGCTAAAAAGCGGTTGCATTTGGTTTTGTGAGCGCATGTCGGCAAAGACCTCTGTCGAGCGTTGCGGGTCGGCGTCTATGAGTAGCACGTTGTCGCCGTCTTCGGCTAGCATGGCGGCGAGATTGACCGCGATGGTCGTTTTGCCACTGCCACCTTTTTCATTTACGATGGAGATAACCATATGAGAATCCTTGTGTTTAGATATGAGGATTATAGCTTTTTAATATTAAAATAATATTATTTTTGGATTTTAAGTGTTGAATTTGAGGGTGGCGAAACCACCCAAAGAATCGCATCTTGATGCAAAAAGCAAATTTCCAAACTCATCACGCCTTTGACAACTCCCGAAGTCTCGTTACACGCTCGGGCACACTCGGGTGCGAGTGGTAAAACGCCGCATAAAGCGGGTAGCTAAACGGAAAACTCTTGTTCTCTTCGGTGAGCTTTAAAAGCGCGCTACTTAAATTTTCAGCGCCTCCCAGCCGCGCCCCAAAGTCGTCAGCGGCAAATTCGCTAGCACGCGAAAGCCGAGACTCAAGCGGCTCAAAAACATCTGTAAAAAGTGGCGAAAAGACAAACAAAAAGAGCAAAACGCCACTAGCACCGCCAGGAAGTCCGCACTCTTCGACTAGCCACGCCGGGACGTTGCCGACTATGGCAAAAAGCAAGAAAAACTGCGTCAAAGAGAACGCCAGCCGCTTTAAGATGTCTTTGTGTTTAAAGTGCCCCAGTTCATGCGCCAAAACGGCTATTATCTCGTCATCGGTTAGCTTTTCTACCAGCGTGTCAAAAAGCACTACACGTTTTGTTTTGCCCAGTCCGCCAAAGTATGCGTTTAGTTTTTTGCTGCGTTTGCTCGCCTCGCTCACAAAGACGCCCTTGCTTTTAAAGCCTGTTTGTTCTAGCAAAGAGAGGATGCGTGTGCGAAGCACGCCATCTTCAAGCGGGCGGACTTTTGTGAAAAGCCACGCGTCCAAAAGCGGATATACCAGCGCAAAAAGTAGCATAAAACCAAAAATGACACAAAACGCCACAAGCCACCAAAGCGAATTTAGCTCCGTTTGTGCCCACAAAAATACGCCACAAAAGATGCCTATGATGACGCCGTAGAGGATGCCGTTTTTTAGTGCGTCTTTGAAAAAAAGCGCTTTTGTCATGTTTGTCAGTTTAAATTTGGCTTCTATGTAAAACGTTTGGTAGTAGCCAAATGGCAACGAAGCTACCCCTAAAAGTCCGCACCAAACGAGAAAATAGGCTATCTGCCCATCTAAACTCGGTGCGAAAAATTCGTGCAAATATGTAAAGCCAAAAAACAAAAAGAAAAATTTAACCGCCATGCCAAAAACGTTGCAAACGAGCCCGAATTTTTCTGTCGTGATGGCGTAGTCAGCCGCCTCTTCAAAGGCACTTTGGCTCATAAATTCGGCTTTTCCAAACCTTCGCCGTTTTATGTAGTCTATCTGTGAAAAGCTTAAAAATATCTCCAAAAGCCACAAAAATACCAAAGCACAAACTAGTGTTACAAAGATCATTTTACTCCCTCTCGAAATGTATTGCTTTTATTTTATCGTTTTGTCGTTTAAATTTAGATGAATTTTAGGTGAAAATGGGCAACTTTAAAAAACCTTTATGTTTGATTCTCGATAATCGCAATTTTCCGCAATCCGCACCTACGCCGTTGTCAAGCGTGCCAAAACTTTTGTATAGTTTAAATTTAAATTTTCGTCTTTTTTTAACAAAAACAAATTTCGTGTTCGGTTTTTTATGGTTTGAATTCTAGCACTCACCACAGAGACGCCAAACTCCTCAAAAACGCTTAAAACAAAAGCCATCAGCCCTCTTTGGTCTTTTGCGTTTATCTTTACCAGTGCGATGTTTTTTGAGTGGTTTAGGTCAAAGTGCGTCTCGCTAACGCAAATTTGAGGCACAAAACTCACCTGCTGCTTTGCCGCACAAAGCGCGCCTATGACATCTTTTTCTATGGCGTTTTCGTCATCAGCACGCCGTGCAAATTCTAGTAAAACGAAAATTTTGCCACCAAAAAGCTCAAAAATCTCCATGTAAACGAGGTCAAATTCGCCCAAAGCCTGCAAAACGCCCACGACATTCCACCCGCTTTTTACCACCATCTCCACGCAAAGCGAATCGCCGTTTGTTACACGCACGTTTATGCCTAAACGCTCTTTGGCAAAGCTAGCCACGTTTAGAATTTCAGCGGGCGAGTATTTTACAAAAAGCAAATTTGACTTTATGGAGAGAATCTCCTCTTGTTCCTCTTTGCTAAGTGTGCTGAATTCGCGTTGTTTTTTGAGACTTTGCTCCTTTTTTGCCCGTTTTGTCGCCTCGTCTAAAAGGCTTTCGCTCGCGCTGTTTAGCACGCTTAAACTCATATCAAAAAGCTCACTAAGCGACTTTGTGGCGTAACTCGTGAGATGGTTTTTTGCCTCCAGCACTGCCAAACTCATCACAAAAAGCATCTCTAGCGACTTTTGGCTACCAAAATAGCTGACAAAATTCAGAAGCGTGGCTTGGTTGTAGATGTCCTCGCTCTCCATAGAAATCATGAGATTTTGGTTTTTGACTAAATTTACACCTGTGGCGACTAGCTCGTTTGAGATGCCGCATTTGTTGGCGTAACTACGAAAGATGTTTGCCGCACTTCCGCCAAATTCTACCTCGCCCAGCACGCCAAAAAGCCCGCAAATTCGCATGAGAAAACGCTCGTCTGGCAAAAGCGATTCCCAAATTTGCCTAGCTTTTGTGTTTTTTAGCGAATCTAGCGCCATGACCGTCCTAACCGCCTGCTCATCAAGGCAAAATTCGCACCCTTCTAAAAGCAAATTTTCTAGCGATTCTAGCGGTTTTACAAAGTAAAAAAGCAAACGCGCCTCTTTTAGTGCTTTTAGCGCAAGCCCGGCGTTTTTTGAGCCAAAAAGCGAGACAAACGTTTCGAAATTCTCTTCGACTATCTCTTTTGAAACGGGTGCTCGTTTTAGTGAAAAAATTTCTGTTACGCCTAGCGGTTTAGTCAAATTTAACAAACGCCCCAGCCACTCTTTTACGCTAAACTGCTCACAACTTCCACCCTCAAAGATGACTTCGGCTAAAAAGCGTGAATATATGGCGATGGTTTGCATGGACGCTAGCGTTTTGCTAAAAAGTAGGCTTTTTGTGTCTAGCTGGCGTTTCTCTTTTGTCTGCATCACTTTTGTTATTTGTGGGAGAAATTCAGCACCTAGTTCACTTTCGCCACCGCAAATTTGCAAAGCTGAGCGCAGCGAACTGACAAAGTCAACGGCTAAATTTATCTCGCTGTTTTCTTTTTCGTCTATAAATTTAAAAGCGTGCGTGCGTGGCGTGTTTTCGTCTATCATGTTTAGTAGCCAAAAGATGCGTTTGTAGTCGTAAAAACCGCCGTAGCCGTCTCGTAAATTTGGGCGCGCGCTGAGTGAATTTAGCATGTCATAACGCCCGAATTTGCTTAAATGAAAAGCTATAAATTCATCTTTTTTGTAGTTTTTCAGCTCGCAAATTTGCTCTTTGCAAAGTTTGTAAAGCTGTTTTGAGCCGCAGACAAAACGCACCTGATAAAAAAGCGTTTTTGTCTCTATGTCATCTTTTATGGTGTCAAAAAAGCTCTCTATTTCGTAAATTTTTGTGTTTGCATCGAGGCTGACGGCGTTAAGCGCGCTTCCTAGCGAAGTGGCGATGTGCTCGCTAGCGTAACCGCAAATGTTTTTGTAGATGATGGCGAGGTCTATCTTGCTTTTTATGGTCATTTCGCTAAGCGCATAACTGCCAGTAGCGACAACGCAAAGCGGCATTTGGTCGTCTTTTGGTGCAAATTCTTTGAAAAGGTCGTGTTTTACTATCTCGTAAGCTTTTGTTATAAATTTGTCTATTTCGCGGCTTTGGTAGAGCCCAAAGCTTTTGCCTGCTAGCTTTATAAAACGCGCGTTTAGCCCGTTTTTGCACTTTACGACTTCGTTTTTTAGCGAGGTTAGGTCATCGCTTTTTGTGTTTATCCTGACTTTTGTTCTTGCCATTTTTGTTTCCTTAAAAGTGTCCAAATTTGTTTTTTTGTGTTTTTAGAGATGCTTTACTCGTCTAAAAATTCATATTCGTAAATTTTTCCTTCGATCTTTTTTGCTAGCGAATTTAGATTGGTTTGCAGTGCTACCAAAAGCTCTTTATAACGCTCATCGCTTGATTTTTGTGGTGCGTTCATCTTGCCTGTTTTGTCGCGTCCTTGAAAAAATTCTCTTATGTCGTAAAGCGAAGCGTTTGGTAAGTAGCCATGTTCGCACTTTGCCACTTCATGGTAGTATGAAAAAAACTCGCGTCCAGCTACAAAAAGCTCGCTTGCATGAGTGCCAAATTTAACATTTGTGCTCTGTGTTCCAAAAAGATCGCTTTGGCAGTGTTTGCCGTTTATGAAGCGAAACATAAAGTCGCTTTCAAACGCACTTTTACAGCCAACTTCATCTTCGCTAAACGGGATAAAATGATTCGTGCCCTCTTTGCATGATATGCGATTTTGTCCGTGAAAAAGCGTAAAAGCAAGGCAATCGCTTTTAAATTCGTCATCTTTTTGCCAGTTTTTGTTTGGTGCAAAAAACTGATCTCTATCGTTAATCCAGTCAGCTTTTATCGCGTGACGAACAGCAAAATAGACACATGAGGCGAGCAAATTTGACGGCGTTATGGCGTTTGTATGGTTGTTGTTGTCAAGCGAGCTGATTCTAATGTAGTTTTGGTTTTGAAAATCATTGCCACGCGTGTTCATGATGCCAACAACATAGCCTTTTTTATCGTAAAACGAGCTATACCATGAATTTATGGGCTTTTTCTCTCTTACGTAAATTTTTTTATTTTGGACAAATTTGTTTTTCGCATCAAAAAACTGTAAATTTACACGTCTAAATTTGGTTTTTGTGTCAAGATCCCAAACCAAGAATCCGATGGGAAAATTTCCTTTTACGTTGTCAAACGTGTTTGCTAAAATGGCAAATCCGCCCAAAAAACGTGCCAAAAACATCTGCCTAAAATCTTTGAAATTTTGCGAATTTATATATTTGAGTTTGCTAAAAGTAGCAAGTTTGCATCCGTCTATCTCTTTGTAAATTCTAGTAAAAAACAGCGCAAAAAGCTCGTTTGCTGCACGCTTTATGAGCGGTTTAAATTTAGTATTTGCCTCATTTGTGGTCGATACGCCGGGCTTGTTTGTGCCCGTTTTGCTTACAGTTGATGCACTTGCTGCTTCGGCATATGGTGGGTTTATGAAAATGATGAGTTTTTTGCGTTTTTCGTTATCGCGCAAAATCTCTTGAAGTTTTGGTGGAATTTTTGAGTGAACGCAAAGGTTGCAACTTGCATAAAAGCCTTTTTTTGCGTGTTTTTCACAAGGCTCATCGAAAAAGGCATCGTTTAAAAAATCAAACTGAAAAATTTGGTTTTCAAATAGATTCGCACCGTTTTTGATGCGTTCTTTTATAATGGCTACATCGGCGTTGTCTATGGTAGAGGCAAAGATGTTGTGTTTATTGGTTAGTCCTGTTAGCAAATTTCCAGTGCCAGCAGCACAGTCCCAAATGTAGTATTCGTCCTGAAAATTTTCACCAAAACTTTCAGCCATGCAAATTTGTGCTTTTTCAACCCAAATTTGAGGTGTAAAAAACGCACCTTTTCTCTCTCTAATGTCTTGTGGCACTAGCATGTCGCGTCGCTCTAAGATGTGTTCCCAAAACTCCTCTCGTGGCGGACGTTCATATATTGCCCAAAACCGCTCGTGTGCCTTTCCGCCGTCATTAAACGAAGTTGTTTTGACAGAAAGTGCCCCCATCTCGTCTATGTTTCTCATGAATTCATAACGATTTATCTTTAAGATGATAGCAAGATTTTGTGCTAACGTTGTGTTTGCGCTACTTAACAAATCTGCAAGGTAAAAATCTGCATCTATAATGCCAAATTTTGATTTGGCTAAATTCCAGTTAATGGAAATGGTAGGCTTGACAAATTTGAGCCATTTTAGATAATTGTGAAAAAAGTTATTTTTCGTTATCTGAAATTTGCGAATGTTAGAGATGTCAAATTTTAGATTCTCTGCGATAAATCGCCGAAGTTCATCGGCATTTTTGTTAAATTCAAAAATCATCATTTTTTGAATTTTTGGCGTAAGTATGGTTTTTAAATGCTGAAATTTTTCGGATTTGTGGTTTGAAGGTGTCATCGTCCAGTCTACATCAGAACGCACAAAAATTTCCAAAAGCTCGCCATATGGTAAAAAAGCAAATTTGCTTGCGTCAAAAACGCCTATGTATTGTGGTGTTTGTGTCAAGTTGAAGCCATATTTGCCGATAGTTGCTACAAGTTGCGTAATCGAATCTTCGATGTTTTCTTTATCGCCACGTTTGCACTCTGCCCAAAGTAGAGGCACATCGCCAAAAAGCTCTGTTTTTTTAGTAAGCATAAAGTCTATTTTGTCGCCAGTATAGTCAAAATCATCAAAAAATTCGCTTTTGACAGCGCTTTTTAACGGCTCTTCTGGAAGCCTTAACCATTTTGTAAAGTCTAACATTTTTTACCTTTTGTTGTTTTTAGAACCATTCTAAATGTCCACATATATGCGTAAAACGCTTGTTTTAGGGCATCTCTAAAAAACATTTTGGCTTGATTTTTGCGGAGCGTTTTTAGTGATTTTTTTGTTTTAAAACGAGGAGAATACTAGCGTATTTGACGAGTTTTAAGGCAAAAAAGCGTAAAAACAAACGCAAAACAAGCGAAGCGCTCGGCGTTAGCCGATGTTTCTTTAAAAGCAAGCCACAAATTTCGTTTTAAATGGTTTTTAGAGATGCCCTTTAGTTAGATTATACCAAATTTACCACGCAAATTTCTTAAAACTCAAATTTAAACTGCAAATAAAACCTCATTTTAAGTTCAAAAAGGCTAGAATCTCGCTTTTTTACGCCTAAAAAAGGATTCAAAATGGAAAAGAGAGATACTTGGAGTTCGCAACTCACCTACGTTTTGGCGGTCGCTGGTGCAACTGTCGGTTTTGGTGCGACTTGGCGTTTTCCCTATTTGGTAGGACAAAACGGCGGTGGTGCATATGTTTTGGTCTTTTGCATCGCCATGATAGTCATCGGAATTCCGATGATTTTGGTCGAAAATGCCATCGGCAGACGGCTCGGCAAAAACGCCGTAGACGCATTTAGCGGCAAGTGGCGCGTGGTGGGCTGGATGGGGCTTGTGGGCGCTTTTGGCATCATGGCTTACTACATGGTCATCGGCGGCTGGGTGCTTAACTACATTTGGGCAGTTCTCACCGGTTCGCTCGATCTTGGCACGCCTGTAACAGCAGCGCAAACGGCAGTTTTTTACGAAAAAAACATCATAGACGCGCCGCTTGCCATCACCATCATGACGTTTGTCTTTGTGGCGGTAAATTTTGTCATCTTGATTCGTGGTGCGGTCGTGGGCATCGAGCGGGCGGCGAAGTTTTTGATGCCGCTTTTGTTTTTGCTCATGATAGGCATGGTGCTACGAAACCTAACGCTTGACGGCGTGGTAGAAGGGGTCAAATTTTACCTAACGCCAGATTTTAGCAAGATAAATTCAAAGCTTTTTGTAGACGTTTTGGGACAAGTTTTCTTTGCGCTCTCTTTGGGCTTTGGCGTGATGATAACGCTTTCTAGCTTTGTCAAAAAAGATGAAAATTTGGTTTCTACTGCTGTCATCACAGGCGTTTTAAACACTGTCATCGCCGTTGTGGCTGGTTTTATGATCTTTCCATCTCTCTTTACCTTTGGCGTGGAGCCTACTAGCGGTCCTAGCCTCGTCTTTAAGAGCCTGCCCATCGTCTTTTCTAGCATGAGTTTTGGCGGGTTTTTTGCCGTTGCGTTTTTCTTGCTTCTTATGATAGCCGCGCTTACTACATCTTTGCCTATCTACGAAGTCATCATTACGGTTTTGGAGGAAAAATTTGCTATTGGGCGTAAAAAAGCCATCGCGCTTGTTTTGGGGGTCATCTTTGTTTTGGGCAACATTCCGTCTCTTATGGCGACAAATGTGCTAAAAGACGTGCTCATTTTTGGCAAAAATATCTTTGACGCTTATGACGCCATTAGTGCCACTATCTTTTTTGTGCTCACTTCTCTTTTTTGTGCCATTTATGTCGGCTGGGTGCTAAAAGATGAGGCAAAACGTGAAATTTTGCTAGGCGCGCCGGGCAACGAAAAATTTGTAAATGTGTGGTTTTTTTATGTGCGTTATGTCATTCCGTTTGTGATTCTTGTGGTTTTTGTAAGCAGTTTTTATGATAATTTTTTAAAGTAAATTTAAGTGGGTTTTGCTAAAATACAACTTACAAAGCAAAGTTTAAGGGCGTCTTTGTAAAACTGGTTTTGGTTTTTTAAAGACGCCAAAAGTTGTTAATCTGTTTTTAAAAAAAAGGTCAAAAAAAAGAAAACCTGCTGGCAATCCTCACCCGTGCCTAGCATAAAATGAGATGATGGAATAAGGTAAAGTTAAGTGAGGATATGCTAATATTATTTACTTAATTAGGGGTCTAGTTTTGTTGATTAGCTATAGCTTTTTCAACAAAACAACTATTTCCAAAGCCAAAACTATAATTTCCATTATACATTTCAACTCTTCCATGGCGTTCAACTACCTTTCTTTCGATGCATAGCACGACTAGCCTTAAACCAAACAGGATTTTAACTATTTTTTACTTAAAGTAAATTTAAAGTTTTTTTAAAATTCACAAATTCACCGAATTTTAACACTTGCATCACCTATGAGGAATGCGGCAGCGTTGCAAAAAACGACAAACTGGACACACGCCCGTAAGTGCTACAAAGAGCGGAATGATGCCTAAAGCTCCCCACCAACTCCCAAAATGCACGCCCAAAGCGATGATGAAAACTCCTAAAAACGCACGAAAAATTCTTGACTTTTTACCTAACATTTTGACTCCTTAAATTTGGTTTGAAAGCCTAAAGGGCACCTCTAAAAACCATTTAAGTAAATTTGGTGGCTTACTTTTTCGTTTGTTTTTCAAGGAACTTCGTTTGCATATTTTTAC